>JAUWAH010000193.1 GCA_030602145.1 Desulfobulbus sp. | reverse complement strand
GCCAGAAACTCGGGTTGAAGAAGGCCGCCCAGATGTTGCCGTCCTGCAACCAGTCGCCGGGGGTCAGCATGAAGCCGATGATGCCGTTGATGAAGAAGAGCGACATCCAGGCGGCCCCGAAATAGATCCAGCCGAGGGCTTGATGGCGTTGGGGTGGCATCCGGCCGAAGGTGTAGGCATACAGGAAGAGAGCAACGATTTCGATGAGGAAAAAGACCCACTCCGAAGCCCAGAAGAAGACAAAGGTGTGAATCAGAATCGAGGTGGCGGCCGGGTTGAGCAGGGAGATGATGAACCAGATGCCCACTCCGCTGATTGCGCCGGCGACCATGGTGAGGACGAGGAAAAAGCGGGCGTGCCGATGCACATAGGCGAGGATCGCCGGGTTGTTTTCCCGTTGTGCCTTGCGTTCGGTCAGCACCAGGAAGAGACCGCCGCCCACCGCAAAGTGGGCTATGTACACATGGAAGACGGCGATCAGCACGACCAGCAGACCGCCACCGAACATATCGAGTTGCCAAACCGGATAATTCATGGCTGCTCCTTTGCCTGTGCGCAGGAGCGGAGGGTGAAGCGGATCATCCAACCAATCAGCACGAGACCGGCAATCAGAATCGCAACAAAGAGCAGGAAGGGCGAGATGGCGGGCTGGACAACCAATTGATCCAGGGAAAACCAGGGGGCGAGCAGGGCAGCGCGCAGGACGCTGCGGGCCGAAAGCATGAGGAACAGGGTCGCAAGGGTCAAGGCGATTGCCGGAATGACCCGACAGGTCAATCCGTAATAGACGGCAACAGCACCCAGGATGGCTCCGCCGCCCACCAAGAGCAGCAGAAACTGGCCGTAGGGGCTGGTGATTGCAAGGAGACCGGCGGGCAGGGCAAGCAGGAACCAGAGCCCGACGACGCCGTTGACCATGGTGGCATAGGCGAACCAGCGGCAGCCATGGTCGATCCAGGGTGCAGCCGAGGGGTCTCCTTGTCGGTGCCGACGATGAAAAAAGGAGGCGATCGCCAGACCGCCGATCGCCACTGCCCCGACCATGAAATGGAGGTAGCGGGGAACGAGCATGGGGTCTTTGAGGTTGAGGAGCAGACCGCCGGGTTGGTCAAAAAAGCGATCCCAGCTTGGAGGGTCTTGCATTAAACTGATATTGTTAACAAAAATAAAAGCCACCGCCAGCAGGAGTATCGTGATCAGACCGGAGACAGGCAGGCGGAAGGCACCCAAGGGCTCAAACCGGTCTTTGTAGATGTAGGCAAGTCCATAGGCGGCAATGACCAGGGCAACGACCGACAGCCAGTAGGTGGCCATGAGAATGGAACTGGTGTAGATAAAGTGGCCGTACAGCACCTGGACAAAGAGCAGCGGCGCTACGCCGAAGTTGACGGCAAAGGCGATGGTGAAGGGCAGGTTGCGGGAGGCGGCCTCGGTCAAAGGCGTCGGTCGGCTGCGGTGGCGGACATGATGGACCAGGGCGATGAAGATGGTGCCGAACATCACGTTCATCAGCACAATATGGATGAAAAAGGTGGGAAACAGGAACACCTGAAACCAGCCCCAGTGGATGGGGAGGGGGTCCGGAGTGGGAATGAGCAGGGCGGGATCCATGGAGACCTCCAGGGGAGTTGATGACGCTCCGGTGGCATGATCGTGCAGTGAGCGCGGTGCCACGCCGCCTTGAAAACAGCAGCCAGGCGGTCCGGTCATTGTACAATCAGGGGAGGATGCTGCAAAGCAGTTTTGCCGATTCCTTCAGTTCCTGTCCTGCTGTTCGGGGGGGATGAGAATGCACTTTTCCGGGCAGAAGGCCGCTGCCAGACGAATTGGCTCGGTCACCCGCTGGTTCGGATCGATCAGTTGCGCTTTGCCGGTAAGTGGATCGAGGACGAACACGTCGGGACACATTTCCCAGCAGGTGCCGCACCCGCTGCAGCGGAAACTGTCGATATCGATGTCGCTCATCGAAGGGGAAAAGAGGCCCTCGCCCTCAGCAGCCGCAGCCGGAGAAGGCTTCTTTGGTGAAATTCTTGTCCGGTTCGATCGGGTATTCGCCGGTGAAACAGGCCAGGCAGAAATGGTCGCGGCTCATGCCGGTGGCCTCGACCAGACCTTCGGGGCTGAGATAGTGGAGCGAGTCCAGGCCAAGATAGTCACGGACGCCTTCGACCGTGTTGCCGGCGGCCACCAGTTGGGAACTGGTGGGGAAATCGATGCCATAGTAGCAGGCGTGACGGGTGGGGGGGCAACTGACCACCATGTGGACTTCGGCGGCGCCGGCCCGGCGCAGGGACTGGACCCGGCTGCGGCCCGTGGTGCCGCGGACGATCGAGTCCTCGACGATGATCACCCGCTTGCCGGTGAGGAGAGAGCGTACCGGGTTGAGTTTGACCCGGACCGAGAAGTCGCGCATCGACTGGGTCGGCTGGATGAAGGTCCGACCGACATAGTGATTGCGGATCATGCCCATCTCCAGCGGGATGCCTGAAGCGTTGGAATAGCCGATGGCGGCATAGTTGCCCGAATCGGGAAAGGGCATGACGAAATCGGCCTCGATCTGTGCCTCCCTGGCCAGGATTTCCCCCATGCGCTTGCGGGCGGCGTAGACATTGAAGCCAAAGACGTCACTATCGGGCCGGGCGAAGTAAACATGCTCGAAAATGCAAAAGCTCTTCTGTGCCGGCGCCCATGGGAAAAGTGAAGTGAGCCCTTGTTTGTTGACGATCAGTACTTCGCCCGGCTCGATGTCGCGGATATACTCGGCCTCGATCAGGTCCAGGGCGCAGGTTTCGGAAGCGACCACATGGGCGCCGTTGTCGAGCACGCCTAAGCAAAGCGGCCTGAAGCCGTTGGGGTCGCGGACGGCGATCATGGTATCCTGGGTCATGAGCAGGAGGGAGTAGGCCCCCTGGATGCAGGAAAAGGTGGTTTTGATCGCCTCATGCAGGCCCCGGTCCACATGGCGCGCCATCAGGTGAATGACGATTTCGCTGTCCATGGTGGTCTGGAAGATCGAGCCCTGCTGCTCCAGATGATGCCTGAGGGCGATGGAGTTGACCAGGTTGCCGTTGTGGGCGACGCTGAGCGGCATACCCTGGTGGGTGGCCATGAACGGTTGGGTATTGATGATGTTGGATTCGCCGGTGGTCGAATAGCGGACATGGCCGGTGGCCAGATGGCCGGTGAGGCGCTGCAATGTCCGTTCACTGAACACATCGGCCACCAGTCCCATATCCTTGTGAATCAGGACTCTTTTGCCGTCCCCGACAACGATGCCGGCACTTTCCTGGCCGCGATGCTGCAGGGCATACAGGCCGAAGTAGACGAGCTTGGCGGCGTCCGGATGGCCGAATACACCGCAAATGCCGCACTCATGTCGTGGTTGTGCCGAAAAGTGTTGGTTCGCTGAGTTCATGTGGGTGATCTACAATTTTGTCGTGATGCTTCAAAAATCGAAAGGCACAAAGAACAGCTCCTTGTGCCTGTATTTTTGTCGATCCGGCTTGTTTGAGAAGGTTATTTTCAACCAGATTACAGGTTTTTTTTCAACAAAATATCGGGTATCGTCGCAGATTATTGCCTCACCTGCACAAGGACACCTCGTTCACAGCCACGACCATGAAGCATACTCCTCCTGTCAAGCTGACCGCCACCGTCAAGGCCGCGGGCTGAGCCGCCAAGCTGGGCCCGGGGGACCTGGGCCGATTGCTCTGCGGACTCGACCTGCCGCACGATCCCGATCTGCTCGTCGGTACCCACACCTGCGACGATGCCGGCGTCTATCGTCTCGATGACCGGACCGCCCTGATCCAGACCGTGGATTTTTTTACCCCGATCGTCGACGATCCCTACGATTTCGGCCGGATAGCCGCCGCCAATTCGCTGTCTGATGTCTACGCCATGGGCGGCCGGCCGCTGTTGTGCATGAACATCCTTGCCTGCCCGGTCAAGTCCATGGATCCGTCGGTCTTCCGGCGGGTGGTGGAAGGGGGGCTGGAAAAAATCAGGGAGGCCGGCGCCTTGCTGGTGGGGGGGCATTCCATCGAGGACACCGAGTTGAAATACGGCCTGTCGGTGACCGGCCTGGTGCACCCCCAGCGGGTGCTGCGCAACGGCGGCGCCCGGGACGGCGATGTGCTCCTGCTCACCAAACCGCTGGGAACGGGCATCCTGTCGACGGCGATCAAGGGCGGTCTGGTGGACGCCGGGACCGAACGTCACCTGGTGGAGCTGCTGGCCACCCTCAACCGGCTGCCGATGGATATCGTCAACGAGGACGAAGCGATTCGTGCCGGGGTGCACGGATGCACCGATATCACCGGCTTCGGCCTTTTCGGTCATCTCCACGAAATGGCCGAGGCTTCCGGTGTCTCCATCCACCTCGACCGGCAGGCCTTGCCGGTGCTGCCGGGGGTGCATGCCTTGGTCGACATGGGGATCATCCCCGAGGGCGCCTACCGCAATCGCTCATTTTATGGTCAGTGGGTTCGCTGCCAGATGGCCGAGACCGATGCGCTGGAGATGATCGGTTACGACCCGCAGACCTCGGGCGGGTTGCTGCTGGCGATGACGAAAGATGGAGCGGCACGGTTGCTCGAGGCGTTGCACCGCCGGGGGTATGACCCGGAATGCCGCGTGATCGGCACCGCCCGGGGCACCGATCCCGGCACGGTCCATATCGGCTGACCGGGAGGCGGCGCGTGTTGGTTTCGGCGGAGAGGCCCAGCCGGCGCGGTGGCCTCTCCTTGCTCGTTGTGATCGGCCCAATCCGGTCCGGCCATGCCGGTCAGCAGGAGGATTCGGTCAGCAGGGCGACGAGCAGCCGGGTGAGATCGACCATGTCCTGCAGTTCCACCTGCTCCCGGGTGGAGTGGACATGGGTCATGCCGGTGGCGATGATCGCCGTGGTCAGGCCAAGACCGTTGAAGATGTTGGCGTCCGAGCCGCCGCCGGCCCGTTCGTAGGAAAGGTTCATGCCGATCGATCGGGCCGCCGCATCCACCCTGCGAAGCACCCGATGATTGCGGTCGATGCGCATCACGGGAAAATCCTGCCGGATCTCGACATCCACCGATGGCGTGCCCTTGGCCGATCCGGTGGGATCGGTCCAGGCAGCGACGGTGGCAGTGAATATCTCCCGGATCGTTTCGGACATCCGCTCCAATTTTTCCACGGAATGGCTGCGCACCTCACCCTCGATCACCACCTTTTCCGGAACGATGTTGGAAGCAGTTCCGCCGTTGATGGTGCCGAAGTTGGCGGTGGTTTCCTCGTCGATGCGGCCGTTGGGCACCTTGGCCAGCGCCCGGGCGGCAAGGATGAGGGCACTGACCCCCCACTCCGGATGCAGGCCGGCGTGGGCCGCCACACCGTGGATGGTGATGCAGAGCCGGTTGGCGGCCGGTGCGTGGGTGATCACCCGGGCAAAGCCGCTAGAATCCAGGGCGTACCCCTCCTTGGCCCGGATCAGGGTCGGGTCCAAGGTTTTGGCGCCGATCAGTCCGATCTCCTCGCAGGTGGTGATCACCATCTCCACCGGCCGGTGTGGCCGGTCGTTTTCCCGAAGCACCCGCATC
>JAUWAH010000032.1 GCA_030602145.1 Desulfobulbus sp. | reverse complement strand
GGTCGGGTCCCCGCTGCGGCCTGAACGAGATCAACCTGCCGCCCATGCAACCCGGCTCCTCGATCATGCCCGGCAAGGTCAACCCGGTCATTCCCGAGGTGGTCAACCAGATCTGCTATCAGGTCATGGGCTACGATGCGGTGGTGTCGATGGCCGCCGAGGCCAGCGAACTGGAACTGTGCATGGCCGAGCCGGTCATCGCCTACGACCTGCTCCACGGCATGATGATCCTCAAGAACGGTTGCGTGACCCTGGTGTCCCGCTGCATCACCGGCCTGACGGCCAACCGCGAAGTCTGCCGCGGTTACGTCGAGAATAGCATCGGCCTGGTGACCGCCCTGGTGCCGGTGCTGGGCTATGAACGGTCGGCGGCCATCGCCAAGGAGGCACTTGCCACCGGAGGCAGCGTCTATACTCTCATCCTCGAACAAGAGCTGCTCACCAAGGAGCAGCTCGACGACATCCTGCGGCCGGAAAACATGACCGATCCCCGCGACATACCAACCAATTCCTGAGCAGGGCCACCCTCCTCGCCCGTCGTCAAGCCGGGTGGATGCAATCCCGGCGGGCAGAAAATCGCCCGGCTTGACCAGGAGCCCATTTTATCGGCTGAAACATCCCCCGGTATGCGGTATATCATCACCAGACCCATGTCCTGATCCCATCAGCAACGATGACTCGGGCTTGTCGACGAGCCGCCGGGGTGACCCATCATGTACGACGTCTTCAGCCTGCCCGCCATCCGCTTTCCAGACGACTTCCTGTGGGGCAGCGCCACCGCCGGCCACCAGATCGAGGGTGACAACATCCACTCCCAGGCCTGGCACCGGGAGCAGCAGCCCGACTTTCTCCGGGGCGATTCGGAAGATGAGGTCCGCGCCCCCTCGGGCAGGGCCTGCGACCATTCCCGGCGCTATCGCGAGGATGTGGCCCTGATCGCCGCCCTGGGGCATCGGGGCTACCGAATGTCCATCGAGTGGAGCCGGATCGAGCCCCGGCAAGGGCAGTGGGACGACGAGGCCCTGGCCCATTACCTCGATCTCCTCGAACGCCTTGCGGCCAACGATATCCGGGTGTTCGTCACCCTGCACCACTTCACCCACCCACTCTGGTTCGAGCAACTGGGGGGCTTCGGCAAGGCCGACAACCGCCGCTTCTTCGAACGCTACCTCGCCTATCTCGTCCCCAGGATCAGTTCCCTGGTCAGCGGCTGGAACGTGATCAACGAATTCAACCAATGGGGCGGCCCCATGGCGGGCCCGGCGATTGCATCGCTCAAGTTCACCATGCTGCGGGTCCATGCCTTGGGCTACCATCTGATCAAGAGCCACTCGACCGCGCCGGTCAGCAGTGCCCACGCCTTTGTCCACTGGTTTCCGCGCCGTTTTCACGACTGCCTCGATCGGCGGATGACCGCCTATGCCGACTTCGTCACCAACGAGTTCTTCTTCCACGCCCTGCGCACCGGCGAGCTGGTCTACCCGGGCGTCGACGCCGAATACGACCCGGAGGTGAAGGGTGCCCTCGACTGCTGGGCGGTCAACTACTACACCCGGCACATGGTCGATGCCCGCCTGGCCGGCCTGGACGGCCGCCGCTTCCGCCACAAGGAGCTGCGGATGATTCCGATGCGATTCTACCTGGAGGAGATGTATCCGGAGGGGCTGATCGCCAATCTGGAACGGTTGGCCGACCGGCCGGTCTACATCACCGAGAACGGCTGCTGCTGCGACGACGACCGCTTCCGCATCGTCTACCTGGCCCTGCATCTCTCCGCCCTGCGGGAAGCCATGGAGCGCGGCGTCGATGTGCGCGGCTACTTCCACTGGTCGCTCTTGGACAACTACGAGTGGACCAGCTTTGTGCCCCGCTTCGGGCTGGTGGCCGTGGACCCGCAGACCTTCGAACGCACCCCTAAACCAAGCGCCCTGTTCTACAGGGAAGTCATTCGTGAAAACGGCTTCAGCGGCGCCTTGGTGCGACGGCATCTGGACGGTTTGCCCAGCCTGGCGGAGAACAGGCCATGAACGACCACGCCGAACCAGCCCGTTGGGTACGGCATGGCAGACCCCATACCCGCTTTCGACTCCCTTCCACCCCCTGTCCCCTGAGCACCGATGTCTGAACCCCGCCCCTTTTTGGTCGAATTTCTTGGTCTGAGCAGGCAGTTCTGGTGCTCGGAGCGCAAACTGAAAATTCGCGTCACCGCCCTGCTTCTGGGCTTCCTGACCATGCTGCAGATGGTCATGGCCGTCCTGCTGACCAAATGGAGCGCCGGCCTGTTCGACGCCCTGGAGCAGCACTCCATGAGCGGGCTCATGCGCCAGGCCGGCCTGCTGGTGCTGCTCTTCTTTGCCGACATGGCGCTGACCGGCTCGCACCTGGTCATCAAGCGCAACCTGCAGATCTACTGGCGCGACTGGATAACCGAGCACGTCTTCAGTCGCTGGATGAACAGCGGCCGCCACTACCTGATCAAGAACCTGCCGGGCGAACACGACAACCCGGATGGCCGCATCGCCGAGGATTGCCGGGTCGCCGGCGAATCGGCGGTGGTGCTGGCCCATTCGCTGTTCTATTCCATACTGCTGCTGATCGGGTTCACCCAGGTGCTCTGGGCCCACTCCGGCGTGGTGACGGTAAACCTGGGTTTTGCCCAGTTGGCCATCCACGGCCATCTGGTCTGGGTCGCCATTGTCTATTCGGCCCTGGCTTCCTGGCTCGGCTGGCTGGTCAGTCGGCCGCTGACCGGCGCCACCAATGCCCGCCAGTCGGCCGAAGCCAACTTCCGCGCCAGCCTGCTGGAGGCGCAGGACAACAGCCAGGCCATTGCCCTGATCCATGCCGAGCCCTGCGAGCGGCACCTGTTTGCGGAACTCTTCACCAGGATCGGCGAGGTATGGGATGCCCAGACCAGGGCCTGGCGCAACATCCTCATGTTCAACTCCGGCTACACGATGCTGTCCATGGCCTTCCCGATCCTTATTTCCGCGCCCCGCTACATCCTGGGCAAGATCTCCCTGGGAACCCTGATGCAATCCGCCCAGGCCTTCCAGCACATGGCCTCCGCCCTCTCCTGGCCGGTCAACAACGCTGGCGGAATCGCCGAATGGCGCGCCTCGGTGGAACGTATCCTGGGACTTTTGAGGGCGCTCGACCACGCCGACGAAGAAGTGGCCAAGCCGGATCAATGCATCGAGGTGCGATGCTCGGATCGACCGGTCCTGGTGCTTCGCGATCTCAGGCTTGCCAAGCACGACGGCACGGTGCTGACCGACCCCCTCTCCATCGAGATCGACCAGGGCGAGCATGTGCTGATCAACGGCAACGCCTTCACCGGCGCCCGGCTGTTTCGCGCCATTGCCGGCATCCGTCCCTGGGGCAGCGGCGTCATCGAACTCCCCTCCAAGGGCCGCCTGTTCTTTATGCCGCCCCGACCCCATCTGCCCACCGGAACGCTGCGCTACACCATCAGCTACCCGTCTTCCCGACGGGTGTATACCCAGGAGCAGATCGAACAGGCGCTTCGCCTGGCCGGCCTTGAACAACTGATTAATCTCCTCGATCTGCGCGAGCACTGGGCGACCATCCTGACCCCGGAGGAGCAGCAGCGGCTGGGCATGGTGCGGCTGCTGCTCAACCGACCCCAGTGGATCTTTCTCCAGGAGGCCTTCGACGCCCTGGAGCCCGAGGTCGAAGAGCGGATGCTGCGCCTGATAGACGAGCAACTGCCCGAAGCCACCGTGCTGGCGATTTCCCATTCAACCAACGGCGCCGGTTTCTACTCCCGCCGCTTGGTCCTGTAACCCTTTTCTTCAGGAGGATCCCCATGGCAAACCCAACGGTCCCACCACATGGCCTGAAATTGCGGGGCGTCAATCTCGGCGGCTGGCTGGTCCTGGAAAAATGGATCACCCCCAGCCTGTTTGCCGGCCTGCAGGCCACCGACGAAACATCCTACTGTGTGGAGTTGGGCGAGGCCGAGGCAACCCGGCGGCTGCACCACCACTGGCAGACCTTCATCACCCGCGATGACCTCGCCTGGTTGCAGCGGGTCGGCATCAATGCGGTCCGACTCCCCATCGGCCACTGGCTGTTCGGCAAGGACTACCCTTACCACCGCAGCTATGGCCAGGCCAGCCATCCCTACGTGGTGGGCGGTTTGGACATCGTCGACCGGGTCTTTCAATGGGCCGGGGAATTGGGTCTGCGGGTGGTTCTGGACCTCCACGCCGCCCCGGGCTGCCAGAACGGCTTCGACAACGGCGGCATCCTCGGCGTCTGCGAGTGGCACACCAGGGAGGAGTACATCGACCATTCCCTGAACGTGCTCGAGCGGCTGGCTGAACGGTACGCCGATCATCCGGCCCTGCACGGCATCCAGGCACTCAACGAACCGAGCTGGGACATCCCCACTGACCTGCTCAAACGCTACACCCTGGAAGCCTATCACCGCATCCGCCGCCACTGTCCGCCGGAACGGACCACGGTGGTCTTTCACGACGGCTTCCGCGACTTCCGGGAGTACGCCGGCTTTCTCCAGGAACCGGAGTTCCGCAACGTGGCCATCGACATCCACCGCTACCAGTGCTTCGGCCGCGACGACATCGACATGGACATCTTCGGCCACATCCGCAAGAGCGTGGTCGACCTGCGCACCGAGGCCGACGAGATCATCCGCCATTCGGGCTACCAGGTCTACTGCGGCGAGTGGAGTCTGGGGCTGGACCTGAAGGTGGTGTCGCTCTGGGCCGAGGGACCCTTCAACCATGCCCTGGAAACCATGGACGACTTCCAGATGGCGGCCGCCTATCGCGGCTATGCCGCCGCCCAGTTGCTGACCTTCGAGAAGTACGCCGGCTGGTTTTTCTGGACCTATCGCACCGAGACCACCCCGGAGTGGAGCTATCGCGACTGCGTGGAGATGGGGGTGATCGCCGACCTGGGCGAGGCGGGGCGGATGGCCGGGATACGGACCATGCTCGATCGGGCCAGGGACCGGACCGCGTAAACGGACCTCCGACCATGATCAGGGTGATGAGTTTCAACGTCCGCTACGGCCTGGCCGACGACGGCGTCAATCACTGGCACAACCGCAAACACCTCGCCCTGGCCAGGATCCGCGCCTTTGGGCCCGACCTGCTCGGTCTCCAGGAATGCCGCGACGACGAACAGGCCGATTTCCTCCGCGCCGGTCTAGAGGATTACCACTTCTTCGGGGTGCGTCGGCAGGGACCCGGTGACACCGCCCTGGAGATGGCCCCCCTGCTGGTCCGCCGCGCTGCCTTCACCCTGCTTGATCGGGGCTGCTTCTGGCTGAGCGAGACCCCGGAGACCCCCGGCTCCATGAGCTGGGGCAGTGCCTATCCGCGCACGGCCACCTGGGCCAGGCTCGCCTGGCGCCGCACCGGCGGCGTGGTCGTTTTTGTCAAAACCCACATAGACTATGAACCGTTTGCCGTCGAGGGCGATGCCCGCGGTCTGAGAAACTGGCTCGATCGGGTCGACCGCGAAACCCCGCTGATCGTCACCGGCGACTTCAACACCGCTAAGGATTCAGATGTCTACCGGATGCTGACCGGCGCAGGCGGACTGCTCGATGCCTTCCGCCAAGTCCGCCCGGCCGGCGGGGACGAGGCCACCTTCCACGCCTTTGGGCAGCCGGAGCAACCGACCGACATCGACTGGATCCTGGTCTCGAACCATTTTAACGTCCGGGAAGTGCTGATCGACCGCACCCGCCGGGGCAAACTCTTTCCCTCGGACCATTATCCCGTCGCGACCATTCTCGACCGGAGGGTTTAAGTCGCCCGCCGGCATGGAGTCCCCTTCGTCCTCCCTGCCGGCCTGTTCAGCGCGATGAGGCGATCGCCATGGCGATCGCCTCGCTCAACCGGTCGAGGTTGCGTCGCTGGGCGGCAATCCAGGCATCGTAGCTTGAGTCGGTCGGTTGTTCAGCAATATCGCTGCGGCGGTTGATGCGGACCGTTTTGCTGTGTAGATCGACCACGGACCAGCGCACCGCCAACCTGGCCTCGGCCCCCAGGTTGCCCTCCAGGGCGAGGATGTCGACGAGGACCTGATGGGTGGCGGTCAAATGGTGACTCCGTGGATAGATGGCCACCTGCTCGGTCCCCAGGCGGCGGGCGAGGAGTTCGCCGAGGGCGCGGGCAACCTCGCCATCGACCTCGCCGGCCCAGCGGTGCGAGTCGCTGAGCCGAAACCGGCCGCCGTCGCCGCCGGTGGCAATCTGCGCTGACTTGAGGATGTCAGGAATCGAGACCGGCCCGACCAGAATCGCCAGCCGGTTCTGGGTTGCGGACGGCCCAGCGGGACGGCTGTCCAGCAGACTGTGGTAGGTGACCGGTGAAGGCGCCGATCCGCAGCCGCTCAAGGCGAACAGGACCACGGGTAGGACCAGCAGACGAATGAGGAGGAAAAATGATCTATTCACCGGCTTGTTTCTCCTTGCCAAAAAGGATCGATTGCGGCTGGTTATCCAGGGTGTTGACCAGTTGCCGCAGGCTGCGCAGGGTGAGCGATAACTCTTCCATGGTCTTGGTGGTGGTGTAGCTGAGCGGTGAATCCTTGCCGACCCCCTTCTGCAATTCCACCAGGGTGTTCTGCAATTCGTTCAGGGTCGCCTGGAGCTTGGGCGCGGTTTCCGTGTTCAGCCGTTTTGCCAGCCCGCCGATCTCTGCGACCGTCGTCTTGACCTCCTTGAGGGTCTGCTGGAGTTCGCCGCCGATCTGGTCGAACTTGACCTTTTCCAGGTTGGCGATGACTTTGCTCACCCCTTCCTGTAACCGCTCAAAGGAACCGGGAACGGTCGGCACCACCCGATAGCCATTGCGATGGGTGAGGGTTGCCTTGGGGGCCTCGGGCAGGAAAACCAGGTTGATCATCAACTGGCCGGTGAGCAGGTTGGCACTCTGCAACTGGGCGCGCAGTCCCTGCTCCTCGACCAGTGCCTTGATGAAGGCGTCGGCATCGTCCCGGATCATCTGCAGGGCCTGGTCCTTCTGCGCCGAACTGACCCGTTCCGGCTCCATGGCCACGGTGACCGGAACGGTGAATTTCTTTCTTTCGATATCGAACTCCAGCTTGAGATCGACCACCTCTCCCAGCTTGATCCCGTACAGTTCCACCGGCGCACCGACACTGAGGCCGCGCACCGACTCGTCGAACAGCAGCAGATAGTAGTTGCGGATAGAATACTTCTTCTCCTGGATGGCGCCATGATCGGCATAGAGGAAAAAGACGACGTTTTCCTTGGCCTCCTCGCCCGGTGGCGCATCCCGGGGCAGGTCGAAGGCGATGCCGCCGGTGAGGATGGAGACCATCGACTGGGTTTCGACCTTGAGCCCCTGGGCGTTGAGGGTGACATCGAAACCGCTGGCGTTCCAGAAGCGGGTATTCTCGGTCACCCGGAGGTGATGGGGAGCCTCGATGAAAATCTTGATGTCCACCGATGTGCCGTCCTGGGCGAAGCCGTAGCTCACCACCTGACCCACCCGAATCTGGCGGTAATAGACCGGGGCGCCGATGTCAAGCGAGCCCAGCGACTCGGCATGGAGCTGAAAATGCCGTCCCGGCTGATCGACGGTCACCACCGGCGGGATCTCCAGACCGGTGAAGGTTCGGGTCGGCGTGCCCTCCCGGCTGCCGTCAATGCCGATGAAGGCTCCGGAAAGCACCGTGCCCAGCCCGGAGACCGAACCGCCGCTGATCCGTGGCCGGACCACCCAGAACTTGGTCTGGTCGGTCAGGTAGGGTTCGCTGCCCTTGATCATCTTGGCGGTGACCAGCACCTTGGAGACGTCTTCGCTCAAAACAATGGTCTCCACCTGGCCGATCTCGACATCCTTGAACTTGATCTTGGTCTTGCCGGCCTCAAGGCCGTCGGCGGTGGCAAAGGTGATGGTGATGATCGGCCCCTTCTCGCTGATGGCCTTGAAGGCCAGCCAGGCGCCGATGACCAGAGCCACCAGGGGCACGATCCAGACAATGGAAAAACGCCGCTTGCTCTGGACAACACCATCTGCGACGGGCAACCCGGCGGGTGAACGATCGGTCATGCATCCTCCTCGATGACATCCCACACCAGGCGGGGGTCGAAACTTTCGGCGGCGAACATGGTGAGCACCACCACGCTGGCAAAAAAGACGGTGGCCGGGCCGGCCTCGATGGTCGCCACCGCACCGAGCTTGACCAGGGCGACCAGGATAGTGACCACATAGATGTCGACCATCGACCAACGGCCGACCAGTTCGGTCAACCGGTAGAGGGTGGTCCGGTCCTTCGGCCGCCAGGCGGTTCGACAGCGGACACTGAGCAGCAGAAAGACGAGAATCAGCAATTTGGCGAAGGGGACGAAGACACTGGCAATAAAGATCACCGCCGCGATTTCCCAGGAGCCGGTCTGCATGAAGTAGATGACCCCGCTCATGATCGTGTCGGCCTGCTTGGTGCCCAGGGCACTGGTAATGGTGATCGGCAGGACATTGGCCGGGACGATGAGGATGATCGCCGCCCAGACCAGGGCCCAGGTGCGTGCCAGGCTGTTGGGCTTGCGTGCATGCAGATGGGCGCCGCAGCGCGGGCAGCGGGGGTGTATAGCCACCTGGTGCGCCTCGACCAGCAGGTGGCAGTCATGACAGTTGATCAGCCCCAGTCGCCGGGCGGTGACAGCAGATCCGTTCATCGGCGCAGATCCAACCGATCCCACAACAGCGGCGGGTCCAGGGTGGTGAAGGCGGCGGCCATGACGAAAATCAGTGTCCCGAAGGAAAAGACCGACACGCCGGGAACGATGGTGGCCATGTGGCCCAGCTTGACCAGGGCCACCAGGATACCCACCATGAACACCTCCATCATTCCCCAGGGAGCGACTTCCTGGACCAGTCGGAAAACCCGGGCAGCGAAAGGAGCCGGCCGCCTGCCCCAGTGGAGGGGCGCGAGGATGTAGAGCAGCCCGGTCATCTGGGCCAGCGGCACCAGCACGCAGGTGAGCAGGACCAGGGTGGCCAAACCGAACAGCTCCTGCTTCCACAATTCGTGAATGCCGGTGAGGAGGGTGGTTTCTTGAATGAACCCGCCGGTCTTCATCGCCAGGAAGGGAAAACTGTTGGACAGGACGAACAGGATCAGGCCGCAAAGGGTCAGGGCCAGGGACCGTTCGATGCTGTTGGGTTTGCTGCGCCGGAGCACCGCACCGCAGCGGGCGCAGAGGATGGTGGCGGTCGATTGGCCGGGAAGCCGGTTGAGGAGATCGCAGTCATGGCAGGCAACGATAACCGTCGGGCCGGAGTCGGCGGACAGGGCTGCAACGGCGGCGGACAGGTCGGTGTCCGGAGGTGGATCGGGATGAACGTGTCGGGTGTGATGCCTGCTCATGGGGGTCTCGTTGGACATCTGCCCTGGCCCGCGCCGATCGCTACCGGCGACCATGTTATTCCTCGTCGGTGGCGTGGAGCTTGACCAGATTGAGGATATGAAGGTAGCTGTCCGGGTCGAGGTGGGTGAACGCCAGGGCCATGCCGCTCGGGTCGTGGCGCTGCACCACCCCGCGGGCCAGGAAATCCATGGCACTGGTGGTGCCGACCAGATGAATGGCAATCTCGCAGTCTGTGTGCAGGGGAAGCCGCTGGTCGGTGAGGACGAACACGCCATTCAGGCTGATGTCACGGGTATCGACCTTGGCCTCCAGGACCTGTTCGGTCCCATGGCGAAGGAATGCCGCACTGATGAAACGGATCCGCTGGGATCGCCGCCGTTCGGTCTCGTTCATTGGCTATCCTGGTCAAAGGTCCGATACATGGCCAGTTTCTGCACCCGAGAGGTGAGAACGTACTCGCCGTTCTGCACCGCGATCTCGGGGACCTGTTTGGATTGTTCGAAGGCGGCAAATCCGGGTTCGAGGCTCCGCCAAAAGGCGATCCATGGGGAGGCGGCGAATTTGGCCAGATTCTCCCGGGTCAGCGGGAAGGGAAAGATGTGGACTCCAAACCGTTCCTGGCCCTGTCTGAGCGCCTCATGGGCGAGCAGGTAGATCTCCTCGATCCGGCCGTCGGTCATGGCAAAGCAGCCGACCGACTGACAGTTGCCGTGCACCATGATCAGGCTGCCGGTCCGTTGCCTGGCGAGGTCGAACTCGTTGGGATAGCCGATATCGAAGGACAGGTGGTAGGAGGACTTGGGGTTCATCTGCTCGGCGGACACGCTGTAATAACCCTCGGGGGCCTGCCAGTCGCCCTCGTTGACCTTGGGACCGGGGAAACCGGAATAATGACAGATCCGGTACGATTTGAACAACTCGTAGCCCCGCCCCTTGTTCATCCACACTTCCAGGATGCCGGGCAGCTTGAAAATGCGGACAAAGATAGGCTGGCCGAGGGCAAACCCCTTGCCCGTCAACTCCTGCTGCATCTTGGGTTTGATCTGGGCCATCAGGCTGTCCGCCCTGGGCGTGGTTGGCAGTTCGGCACCGATGGCCGCACCGCCGAACCAGCCGCCGGCCAGGATCAACAGCAAACACCACAACAAACCTTTCCACGGGACGAAACGAACAGGGAGACGATGCATAAGTCGTGCGATGGGTAGAGATGAACACAGGCCGAACCGCGGCGTGCGGCCGACGGAAATCAATTGTAAAGCCTCTTTCTTCACGCGCCCCCGGCTGCCCGGGCTTTGGCGTAGGCGGAGGCGGCGCATTCGTACTTGCCCAGATCCAGCTCTTCCCGACGCTCTTCCTCCTCGTCTCGAAGGTTGGCGTTGACCAGGCGGAAGGCGGCGTACTCCTCGGGCTGCGGCCGCATGTTCGCCTTGATGAAGGACAGAAAGTCCACCGGATTATCGAGCTGGTAGATGTCGCGGTTGCGCTCAAGAATCTCGCCGAGGCTGCGGACAAAGAGCAACGCCTCATTGGCTTCGTCCCATTCGGTGTAATGACCGGGCAAGACCTGGAGGGACGGGTCGAGCCCCTTGATCTTCCGGATCGAATCAAAGAGCAT
>JAUWAH010000285.1 GCA_030602145.1 Desulfobulbus sp. | reverse complement strand
GGCCGACCCTTCCGAACGCCAAAGGGTCTGGGCGCAAGTTGACGGGCGCTGACCTGTCCCTGATGTACTCTTGCCGCCGACCGGCAAAATAATATTTGAGCAGCCACAAGGTCCCGGTAGGCAGGTCCTCGGCATATGCACCGCCGACACACCCCCAAGACAACACTGCCGGTCCAATGATTGGTTGCATTGACGTTTTAGAAACCCCAAGGAGATTTCATGGCCCGCCATATCAACCCCAGTAATTCCACCAACAAAACCATCGA
This sequence comes from Desulfobulbus sp., assembly GCA_030602145.1. Taxonomy (GTDB): domain Bacteria; phylum Desulfobacterota; class Desulfobulbia; order Desulfobulbales; family Desulfobulbaceae; genus Desulfobulbus. The sequence goes on along the minus strand of JAUWAH010000285.1, from coordinate 4,133 downwards.
CGCCATTGACCGGAAAAGGGAACGCGAACGACAGTACATGCTGAAGAAATCCCGCGAAATGGCGGCAGAACTCGCGGTCTCCCTGGTGCAACGCCTGTTGGATCTCCACATTATCGAGACCAACTCGGTCCATGCCATTCAGGAGGTCATGGCTCGCCAGCTTCAGCAGATGGGGGACATGGAAGAGTTTGACATGCAGTTTAAGATTGCCCCGATCAGAAACCTTACCCCGGACCCCAACGTCATCAGCCTCTACCTGACCCAGTACATCATTGAAGACCTGATCGATCATCCCAACATCCAGGATGTGTTTGGCGATGATCTCGAAATCTATCGGGCTATCGACTCGGTGCTCTCAAAAATCCGGCCGCGCTGACCATGGCTGGGCATGGGGAATCTGCATCCCTCGACCCGTCCCTCGCTGGTCTTTGCCACCGGCGAAGGAGAGATCCTCGACTACAGCGGTTTGGCAATGGCCGGCAGTGCGGCCGGCCGTTTTTTTCTCCCCCAATCTGAGGACCTGATCGAACTCCCTTTGGGGAGCGAACTCTTCGCCCTGCCCGATCGGCTGCCGGTGGGCATCGAGCCAGGGACCGGCGAGCCCGCACTGCTCGACACCAACCCCTACCATCCCGGAGAGGACATCCGGGCGGTTGCCGCCTTCATGGCCCCCGCCCATACCGCAGTGTTTACCGCCGCCTACCAGACGAGGGAGCATGCCTCCCTGCTGCCGCTGTTTGCCTATACCGCCGTCGGTTGGGCCGACGGCAGGTTCTGGGTGGCTGGCTTTCGCAGCGACCCAGATCGCCGGCAGGATGCCGATCAATTTCCGCACCAACTCCTTGAGCAGCGCACCCGCACACAACTCCGCCGTCATCGCGACAACCGGCTGATCCAGCATCTGGGCAAATGCTGCCTGACCTACGGATGCCCCGCCGCCCGCAACTATTTTCTCGGTCGATGGGAAGCACCCCTGCCCTGTTCGCCCGGCTGCAATGCTGCCTGCGCGGGCTGCATCTCCCTGCAACCTTCGGGATGCTGCCCGTCGCCCCAGGACCGAATCACCTTTGTTCCAACCCCAAAGGAAATAGCAGCCGTGGCCGTCGACCACCTGAACAGCGCCCCCCGGGCGATTGTCAGTTTCGGCCAGGGCTGCGAAGGGGAACCGCTGCTCCAGGCGGCGGTCATTGAAGAAAGCATCCGCCTGATCCGTTCGGCAACCAGTCGGGGCACGATCAATCTCAACACCAACGGCAGCCTGCCCGATGCGGTGGACCGCCTCGCCCGAGCCGGACTGGATTCAATCCGGATCTCCCTGAACAGCGCCCAACCGGAGCACCACCGGCTTTACTACCGGCCCACCAATTTTTCCCTGGCGGATGTCTGTCGCTCCATCACGGTGATGAAGGCTCACCACCGTCATGTATCCCTCAACTACTTCATTCTTCCCGGCTGCACCGACGACCCGGTCGAATTTGCGGCGCTCACGGAACTGATCACCACCTTTCGGCCAGATTTCATTCAACTGCGCAACTTGAACATGGACCCGGAAGAATATCTGCGGGTGATCGGACATCGAGCCGAGAAACCGCCAATGGGCATGCGGAACTGGCTGCGCCAGTTGCAGAATCGGTTTGCCGGGCTGCGATTCGGTTACTTCAACCCTCCACTTCAGGGGTAACGGCTCAGGGCGCCTGCACGGTACCGTCGCCGTCCCTGTCGTTGGCGGCGAAAAAGGCGGTGGCCTGCTCCCAGGCCTCTTCGAGTGAACAACTGGCCTGGACCCTGGAGGCGAGTTGATGGCCGAAAAAGTAGTTGCCGGCAAAGTAGTGGGTGAATTCCTTCAACCGCCCGAGCCGCCGTTCCGGTCTGAATCGCTCGATCAGCCCCCTGACGAACTCATCGTACAAATGCGGTAGACAGGGCTTCGTCTCAGGAATTTCAACCCTATAGACCTCACGGGCGACGGCCGCGAATATCCACGGCATCCTGGCCGCTGCCCTGCCGATCATCAAACCGTCGGCTCCGCTCTCCGAGAGACATCGGCGGGCGCTGGCCACAGAGTCGATGGAGCCGTTGGCAATCACCGGTATGTCCAGCCATTGTTTAATCTTGCCCACCCACGGCCACCGTGGTGGACGTGCAAACGGCTCGGCCCGAAGGCGGGCATGCACCGTCAGCAGATCAATCCCCTCTCCCGCCAACATCCGGCAAAAATTCCGTAACTTTTCTTCGTCAAGGGTCTCACCGAGACGGATTTTGGCGGTCAGCGGCAGGTTGGTCTGCTTTCTTGACCGGGCAACGATCCGTCGCACCCGGTCTGGGTGGTCCATCAAACTGCTGCCACCGCCCGATCGCCTGACCAGGGGAGCCGGGCAGCCGAGATTGAAATCGATGACATCGGCCTGCAAGCGGTGCAACGAATCGAAAACTTGAGGGATGATGTTCTCGTCCGTGAGGAGGAGTTGGTAGGAGAGCGGCGATTCCGCCGCCGTGCGAACCAGATAGGGAGAACTCCCCGGTCGCTCCGCCGGCAGTCGGGATGCCGAGAGCATTTCCGTACTCAACAAGCCGACACCGCCGAAACCGAGGATCGTCGTGCGGAGAACCGAATGGGTAAGTCCAGCCATGGGTGCCAACAACAGGGGGGGCCAGACCCTTCGGCCTCTTATGTGCATCTGTGCCTTCCGGGGTCCCCTTGTTTGTGCAACTTATGCCTTGACATAAAAACAACCCACATGGTAATTTTTATCAATTATAATTTATTCTTTTATTCATCATCACTGATAGAGCCTGTTATGAACGCGCCCACCCCCATGATCCGGCTGACAACACAGCGGCAGATTATTCTCGAGGAACTGGCCAAAGTTACAACGCATCCCACTGCCAGCGAACTGTACGATATGGTTCGTAAACGGTTACCGCGCATCGGTCTGGGGACGGTATACCGCAATCTCGATTTGATGGCCGAAAGCGGCATGATCCTGAAAATTGAAGTCGGGGGAACCCAGAAACGGTTCGACGCCACCACCGATAACCACTATCATATCCGTTGTGCCATTTGCGGCAAGGTCGACGACATCGACGTACCGGTCATCGAGGAACTGGTCACCCAGGCGGCGGCGGCCACCTCCTATCACATCCTCGGCCACCATGTCGAATTCACCGGCATCTGCTCCACTTGCCAGAAAGAGCGGCATGGGAAGGCGGCCTCATAGTCGCACCAACAGCCCTGAAACACCAAGAGCGGCTTCCCTTCCCGGGAAGCCGCTCTTTTTTGTCGAAAGCGGTTGATTCAGGAAAAAATGACCCGACAGAAGCGGCGTTTGCCAACTTTGACCAGGATTGTGCCCTTGGCGGCGACGGTGGCGTTGCTGTCCGTGACCTTGTCGCCATCGATGGTCACCGCTTGCTGCTGGATCATGCGGCGGCCGTCTGAGGTCGACTTCACCAGCCCGGCATCAAAGAGCACCTTTGGAACCCACACGTCGGATTCAGTGGCCGCTATCCGCACCTCATCGATGGTCTCCGGCAATTCGTGGCGGGCAAACACCTGCTCGAAATTGCGCTCCGCCTCTTCGGCGGCCTCCTGGTTGTGGAATCGGGCCACCATCTCCTTGGCCAGCCCGACTTTGGCCGCCTTGGGGTGAACGCGGCCGGTGGCAATATCCTGCTTGAGCTGGTTGACCTCGGCCATGTCGAGATCACTGAGCAACTCATAGTAGCGGAACATGAGTTCATCGCTGATCGACATGATCTTGCCGAAAATGGAGTCGGGCGGTTCGGAAATGCCAATGTAATTTCCCAGCGACTTGCTCATCTTGTTGACGCCGTCCAATCCTTCCAACAGGGGCATGGTGAGCACCACCTGCGGCTCCTGACCCCGGCTGCGCTGCAGATCGCGCCCCATGAGCAGGTTGAACAACTGATCGGTGCCGCCAAGTTCGACATCGGCGCACATGGCCACCGAATCGTAACCCTGGATGAGTGGATAGAGAAATTCGTGGATCGATATCGGCCGATTGGACTCAAACCGCTTCTTGAAATCATCCCGCTCCAGCATGCGGGCCACGGTCAATTCCGAGGCGAGCCGGATCATGTCATAGGAAGAGAGCTTGCCCAGCCAGGTCGAG
>JAUWAH010000069.1 GCA_030602145.1 Desulfobulbus sp. | reverse complement strand
TCGTGGTTGAGGTCGGCCTCGGCCTGGATCAGGTCGATGGTGTCGGTGGTCGAATCGGTCCAGGGCAGGTCGAGGATCCAATCGATGTAATTGCGGGAAACGGTGTATTCAGGCGACGAGGGCGGGATACGGTCCAGCCGGGTCAGCTCCTTGTCGACCACGGCCCTGGCCTGCGGGCTGAGCCCCTTCTCCGCCACCCTTTCCTTGAGTTCCTTGATTTCGACCTTGTCGTCGTCGCCCTCGCCCAGTTCCTTGCGAATGGCCTGCAACTGCTGACGCAGGAAGAATTCCCGCTGCCGCTCGTCCATGTCTTTCTTCATGGAGGCCTGCAACTGGTTGCTCATCTCCACGGTTTCCAGCCGCTTGGCCAGTTCCTTGGCCACCCGGTGAAGCAGATCGTGCAACGGGGTGATCTCCAGGATCTCCTGCTCCATGTCGATCTTGAGATTCAACTGGGAGCTGACCAGGTAGGCCACAAAAAAGGGGTTGGTGAGACTGTTGATGGTGGCCACCAGTTCCTGGGGCAACTCCGTGGCTCCGACCAGTTTGGTAAACTGGGCGCGGATATTGAAAAGCAGGGCCTCGATCTTCTTGTCATCGACGCTCTCCATCGGCACCTCGACGACCTTGGCCCGCATATAGGGCTTGGAGTCGACGAACTCGCTGATGGCGAACTTCTTGGTGCCGCTCACCAGGACCTGGTAGTATCCCTCCTGGGCCTTGTTGAGTTTGTGCAGATAGCCGACCACCCCCACTTTATAGAGGTCATCGGGCCCGAGGATATCGTCATCGGACACCTGATCCCGCCGGCTTGGCACCAACCCCATCATCCGGTCACCGAGAAGCACGTCGTCGATCAACTGTTTCGAGGCCTCGCTGGACACCTGCAGGGGGAAGCCCATGCCCGGATAGAAGACAAAGCCGTGCAGGGGCAGAATGGGCAGGGTCTCGGGAAGCGGCAGTTCGGAGGGATCCACCTTCTTCTGGGGAGCTTGCTGTTCGTTTTCCATTTTATTCTCCAGAGGTTATCCTGATCTGCACCTTGCCTTTCCTGACCCGTTTCGGCAGGGTCACCATGAGGATGCCGTTTGTATAGGTCGATTCGACGCCCTCGATGTCGACCGCCGAAGGCAGGGGCAGGGTCCGCTGGAACTCCCCCAATTCGATTTCAAGCTGATGGATGCAGGCAATGGCTTGGTGGGGCGGCAACTGGCGCACGCCGCCGATTGTGAGTTGTTGTCCCTCGACGGTGACCCGCAGGGTCCCGCCAGCGACGCCTGCCAGTTCGGCATAGACGTGGATATGGTTTTCGGCTTCATAAATATCCACCGGAGGCTGCCAACCACCCGCTTCCATGGGCATCATCCGGGACAGCGACATGGAACGGAGGATGCGCCCTGTCTGCTGCTGCATCTGTTCCAGTTCTTCCAACAGTTTTTTACTGAACGGATCCATCGGGTCCTCCTTCGCGCCTTACTTCCGGAAAGCACATGGTGATGAGCGCGGCCTATGCCGCGCCGGTGGCAGGGACAACGCCTCCATTGGCCGGCCGGACCCTACTCCGGTTGGCCAAGTCCTGCGAAACAAGTAAGCACTATAACTTTTCCGGCAATCTTAACGCAAGAAAAACACAGGGCAAAAGGCGGCCGCCAATCCCGTGGAGGTTCTTTGTTTTTTTCTTTGCTTTTCAACCCGCCGACATTAGAGTATAGCCCCACATTATCCCGCACCCGAAGCCCTGTGCTCCGTCCGGATCTTTGCCGAGAGACGATGCCGGGGCGAGCGTTTTTCGCCGTACCGCCATCCCGGCACCCGTCCCTATTCCGCCGGGGATCCCGATGGACAGCAGGGTACGCATCGCGGCATATTTCTTGATTCATTTACCCTTTTTGACCGTTGGAGGCAAAATATGAGCAGTTCGTGTGGAAGTTCCTGCGGGAGCGATCAAAAAAGCAGTTGCGGCTCGGCCGATGCCCGCCTGGCCCAGCAGGATATCGCCATCACCAGATCCCTGGGAAAAATCAAAAACAAAATCCTGGTGATGAGCGGCAAGGGCGGGGTCGGCAAATCGACCGTTGCCGTCAACCTGGCCCTGTGTCTTGCCAAAAAGGGGCATAAGGTCGGGTTGATGGATGTCGACCTGCACGGCCCGGATGTCTGCCGGATGCTCAATCTCACCGGCAGCCTGATGGCCCCGGAAAACCCCGACGACCTCATCCCCCCCCTGACCTTCAACGACAACCTCAAGGTGGTCAGCCTGGAATACATGATGAAGAACCGCGACGATGCCATCATCTGGCGCGGACCGCTTAAAATCCAGGCCATCCGCCAATTCGTCGCCGACATGGATTGGGGCGAACTCGACTACCTGATCGTCGATGCCCCTCCGGGTACCGGGGACGAACCGCTGTCCGTGGCCCAGACCATGCCCGGCGTCCATGCGGTGGTGGTCACCACGCCGCAGGCCGTCGCCCTGGCCGATGTGCGCAAATCGATCAACTTCTGCAAGGCGGTCGACATGCCGATCGTCGGCGTGGTTGAAAACATGTCCGGCTTTGTCTGTCCGCACTGCGGCGAGACCGTGGATATCTTCAGCAAGGGCGGCGGCGAGCAGACCGCCCGCGACTTCGACCTGCCCTTCCTCGGTCGGGTTCCCATGGACCCGCGCGTGGTCATGGCCGGCGATACCGGCACCCCGTATCTCTCGGCCGACGAGGACAGTCCGGCCATCAGGGCCTTTGACGCCGTAGTCAATGCCATCGAGCAACGGCTGCCCCCCGGCCCGGTGACGGTCAACCCGTTTGCATCCACCGGGTGCGCCTGCGGGCCGAGCGGTTGTAAATAGCGGTTTAGGATCGTAACGGTTGAGCGGTTGAGCCTTGCGCTGTTTCGCCCACAGGCTCAACCGCTTCAGACTAACCCACAGACTCATCCACCTGATACCATGGCCATGCTCGTCAAACAACTCACCGTCGGCATGATGGGGGTCTGCTGCTACATCGTCTCCTGCGAACAGACCAAAGAAGCCGCAGTCATCGATCCGGGCGGCGACGAGGACCGCATCCTCGCCCACTGCCGCCAGAACGGCCTCACTGTCACCCATATCATCAATACCCACGGCCACCCGGACCACGTCTGCGGCAATGCGCGCCTCAAGGAGGCCACCGGTGCCAAGATCGTCATGCATGCCGAGGATGTCAGTTATTTCGACGATCCCCGCATCAAGGGATATTTCTCTTCCCTCGGCCTGCCCGAATCGCCGCCGGTCGATGTGATCGTCAAGGACGGCGATGTGATCGAAATCGGCAAGGAGCAGTTGCAGGTCATCCACACCCCGGGTCACACCCCTGGTGGCATCTGCCTCTACAGCCCGCCGCACTGCTTCACCGGCGATACCCTGTTTGTCGGCGCGGTGGGCCGCACCGATTTTCCCGGCGGTTCCATGCGCCAGATGATCGACGGCATCAAAACCAGGCTGATGACCCTGCCGCCGGACACCATCGTCTGGCCGGGGCACGGCTACGGCGGCTCGCAATCCACCCTGGCCCGGGAAGCCAACACCAACCCGTATCTCGAACTCTAGGCCGGCGCCCTTCACCTCGGCCCGCAGTCGTCCCCCGCTCCGTCCATGCGCGAGATCATCCTCGGCACCGCCGGCCACGTCGATCATGGCAAGACCAGCCTGATTCGGGCATTGACCGGAATCGAGACCGACCGGCTCAAGGAGGAGAAGGAGCGCGGCATCACCATCGAGTTGGGCTTTGCCCATCTCGATCTCCCCTGTGGCCACCGGATCGGCATCGTCGATGTCCCGGGCCATGAGAAATTTATCCGCAACATGGTGGCCGGTGCCGCCGGCATGGATCTGGTCGCCTTTGTCATCGCCGCAGACGAGGGCATCATGCCGCAGACCGTCGAACATTTCGAGATCTGCCGTCTGCTCGGCGTCCGTGACGGCCTGATCGTCCTTACCAAGAAGGACACCGTCGACCAGGATTGGCTCGACATGGTCGGCGAAGAGGTGCGCGAATTCTTTGCCGGCAGCTTTCTCGCCGAGGCGCCCATCGTGCCGGTTGATTCGCTCAGCGGCGAGGGCATCGACGAAATCGTCCGCTTGCTCGACGCCAAGGTGGCGGCCATAAATTTCCAGGAGGAATTCGGGCCGTTTCGCCTGGCTGTGGACCGGGTCTTCTCCATGAAGGGATTCGGTACGGTGATTACCGGCACCTCGATCTCCGGCCGGATCGGGACCGGAGATGAACTGACCTTCTATCCCGGCGGACTGACCGCCAAGATCCGCGGCATCCAGGTGCATGGCCGCGACGTCGCTCTGGTCGAGGCCGGTCATCGGACCGCCATCAATCTCCAGGGCATCGAAAAGGAACAGATCAACCGGGGCGACATGGCGGCCTCCCCGGGCAGCATGATCCCCGCCACCATCCTCGACGCCGAGTGCCACTGCCTGTCCTCCCTCCCCAAGGAACTGAAAAACCGCACCCAGGTGCGGGTCCACCTCGGCACCCGGGAAATCGTCGGCCGGGTTTCCCTCCTGGAATCGGAAACCCTCACGCCCGGCACCACCAGCCGCATTCAACTCCTTCTCCAGGAACCGGTGGCCGCTTGGCCGGGAGACCGCTATGTGCTCCGCAGCTATTCGCCGATCACCACCATCGGCGGCGGTGTCATCCTTGACAGTGGACCTAAAAAACGCAAACGCGCCCTGGAGCGTGACCGGGCGGCCAATCGGGACCATTTTGCCGCCTTGGCGGCTGCCGATGGCGACCAGAGGCTGGTGATGCTGGTGGAGGAGTGCGGCGCCAAGGGGATCACCGCTGACCGGTTGGCGGCCCGAACCGGGGTGTTCAGCAAGCGCTTGAAAAAACAGTTGCAGCATCCCGTTTCCACGGGAGCGCTGCTGGTGGTCGATTCGGAGAGCCAGCGGCTTGTGGCGGCTTCGGTGGCCGACTCGCTCAATCGGCGCATTGTCGACCTGGTGGCCGACTTTCACCGTCGCAACCCGCTCAAATCCGGCTTGGCCAAGGAGGAACTCCGCTCCCAACTGCGCCCGGCGGTGGATCAAAAACTCCTCCACGCCCTGTTGGCCGGCCTGGTCAAAAAAGGGGGCATCGAACAAGAAGGGGCGGAAATCAGGATCAAGGGCCACACCGTGACCCTGCAGGTGGACGAGCAGGCCATGGAGCAGCAGATCGGTGCGCTGTACGAAAAGGCCGGCCTCGCCCCCCCCAACCTCAAGGAGGTTCTGGCCGCCTTCGGCGACTACCCCGAGCGGCATATCCGCCAGGTGATCGAAGTCTTGATCGCTAAAGGCACCCTGATCAAGATCAACGAAGCCCTCTGCTTCCACGCTCCGGCCATCCGCGCCCTCCAGGAGGAGGTGGTGGCCTATATTCGTCGGGAAGGGGAGATCGACGCCCAGCGGTTCAAGGACCTCACCGGCCTGACCAGGAAATTTTCCATCCCCTTGCTCGAGTACTTCGACAAGATCAAGTTGACCATCCGCATCGACGACCGGCGGGTTCTCCGCAAGGGTTGATTCTAGCGGCGGAAACGACCGTTTCGCAGAAAATGGAGGACCTGCTCCTGCACCGTCCGGTGGCGCATGATCAGGGAATGACCGTACGGCAGGACGAGAAAATCGGTCATCCCGTCAAGCTGCGCCCGCGCCACCGACACCTTGCCGTCGCTTGGGCCGGGGAAGAGATGGGCAAGGCCCACGGCCGGCCGATCGCCGGTGAGGATGCCGACCGGAAAGGTGGCCGGCCCCAGCCGGGCGGGCAGCCCCTCGGCACCGGTCTGCAACTGGCAGCCGGCCGGACCGAACAGCCATTGGAACCAGGCCGACCGGCAGAACAGGTCGACGATTTCGCTCCCCTGGTTGGGTGGACTGAGCATCACCGCCCGACCCATCTCGGCCGGCGGTGCAGCCGCCAGATAGGCACGCAGCAGGATGCCGCCCATGGAATGGGTGACCCAGTGGATGACGCCGACGCCTCGGTTTCTCATGGCGGCGACGGCGGGCGGGATGGCTCCGTGGGCAAGCGTCTCAATGGGATGGCGACGGGAGGGATAGCCGACATTGACGACCGCATACCCCCGCCGCTCGAGATAGACGGCCAGCGGCCGCATGGACCGGCGGGTGCGGACCAATCCATGGAGCAGGATCACCCCTTCGTCCCGGTCGGTCGGCATGCGCCTTCACCCTCCGGGACTGGCAGCCTGGCCCGGAACTCCCTGGCGGGCTCTTCGTCCGATGCCTGCTCCGCGGCCGATAAGCTTACTTAACAAACCGCAATCCGGCGATCTTCAGGGCCCCCCGGTGATAGCCGTCCGGGAACAGTTGTTCGAAGGTGTCCAGATCGAGATCGCAGCTTTCACAGGTCTCATAGATATTGGGAATACGGTGTTGTACCTGATGGACATCGCGGAGGTAGTAGATGATCCGCCAGTGCTCATCGGTGAGCTTGCCGCCGGGAATGCGCATCTCCATGGCTCGGTGAACGGCGAAATTCTCGTCCCAGGAATCCGGATCGACGAGAAAGCCGCGGACATCGGTGGTGTACACCTTGTCGCCGGACAGGGCACGCAGGTCGGCGACCGACTGTCGGACATGCACACCGTAGGGCATGTTGCTGACCCGGTAATGGGTCCCGGCGATCCGGCACAATCCCCGATGGTAACCGGTGGGAAACAGCTTCTGCATCTCCTGGGGCCGCAGGCCGTTAGCCTTGCAGGCGGCGAAGATGGTCGGGCACACACCCGCCTGCTCATAGGCATCGCGGACGTAGTTGATCACATCCCAATGCTCGTTCGACAGCACAGGGATGTCACATTCCCTCGCCATGCCCTCGGCGAAATCCCTGGTCCACGATGTGGGATCAAGCAGACAGCCTTGATCGTCCAGTTGGTAGGCAACGTCTTTATAGACAAAAGGCTCCATTCGTTCCTCCTTTCTCAATCTCAATCCAACCGTTTCAGGGTATTCGTCCTGGTGGCTCCATGGACGGCATCTCTTCTTTCTTTCCAACCTGTCGAACGAAAAGGAATCCGGCTCCGGATTTCGACCTGTCCAGAAACGGGCTTGCCGTTGAAAATCCAAAAAAATACCATCAGGTGCCTGTACCTGCAAGCACTCTCTCACCCATCGGAACAGCCTGCCAGGGAACGGGCAACCAGGGCGATGTGCTCCTTTTCTCCTTCGGCTATGGCCTGGAAGACCTGCTCTGCGGGTCGCCCCCGGAAGCGGTGCGCCATGTTGCGGGACAGGTCGTAGGCGGCGTACTCGATGGTCAGCGCCATCTCCAGGATGGCCCGGCAGGCATGTTGCGGATCGCTCTCCAGAAGGGTGACCAGAGCGGCGGCGGAAAAACCGCCCTCAACCAGGTGGTCGCTCAAACCGGCATACACCTCGGCAAAGGACGGCGGATCCGTCTGGCCTTCGGCCCAGAAACGATGGATCATCCGGGCATGGGCTTGCTCCGCTCCGGCCAGGGCAGGGAACGCCCGAGCCCAGGGTGCGGCATGATGACGCCTGTGGACGGCTGCATAGAAGGATTCCGCCCCCCGTTCCAGTTCCATGGCCCGCATCAGGACCTCCTGCTCGCTTGCGGAGAGGTCGAACACCCTCAGATTGGGTCCATCGGGAAGCAGGTGGCCATTCCAGGCGAGAATGCCGCCGGTCATATTGAACACCCCTCCCGCCACGTAGGGCCGCGAACCGATGAGCAGGGCGGCCCCCCTGGAGCGCTTGCCCGAGCGGCAGTACACAACGATATCCCTGTCCGGCGGCAGTTCCCGCATCCGCTCTCCAATCTCCCCCAGCGGCATGAGCAGGGCGCCGGGGATATGGCCCCCCGCGTACTCATTGGGCTGGCGGACATCGACCAGCAGGTACTCGTTCTCCTCGTGCCGCGCCATGTACTCGCGCAACTGTTCGACGCTGATATCCTGATACTCCTCGGCCATCCCTCCTCCTGCCCCGGGCTGAAAAGCCGGTGGGCTACAGCGTTGTTCTCTGTGAGCGACGTTGATTCCGGTGGTCGAGCCATACCGGAAGTGTGGACCTTGCATTGTGTGGTGTGGCCGGCCAATCTGATTCAGCCATGCTGGTTATAGGGGACATGCCGCCGGTTTACAAGAGGTTCCTGCTGTCCGTGACAGCGCTTCGACAGTCTGGCCGCCGGTTCGACATTTCTGTCGAACCGATGACCCGAAGATGACCAACCAGCAATTCTCCAACGGGCACAATGGCCGCATCGCAGTGAAAAGACTACCAGCCGGAGATCCTGGCATGTATACTGCTTCCCTGATCAGAGACGTCCCACGCACCGTCACGCGACCGTAGTCCGCACGGCAGACGGACCGCCAACCGGTTCAATCCTCTGCAATCAAGCTCAATGAACTCGCTTACCTTCTCCGTCAAAAAACCCTGCCGCGGCATGCTGCTTTTTCTGCTGCTCGGGCTTGTGCTGCCCGCCGCCCTGCCCGCCGCCGGGACCGACTGCCCGCAGCCCGCCACCGGGGAGATTTCGTTTTCGACCGCCAACCGGAACCACAAGACGGCAGCGGTCACCGATCCGGACCAGGCAGCCATCGACGGCCAGGCGGAGAGCGGTCCGACCTTGCGAACCCTCAAGGAACGGTACCGCCACGACCGAACCGGCGTCCGGGCGCGGTTGGGCCTCTGTCGCCACGGTATGGACGGGCGGCCCAAGGGACC
>JAUWAH010000423.1 GCA_030602145.1 Desulfobulbus sp. | reverse complement strand
ACCGTCCTCCATGCCCCCACCCGCTTGTTCGAGGCGGCGACGCAGGCCGGTCGACTGGCGGAACTCGATCTCCTCTGCCGCCAGGTGGTGATCCGGCGTTTCTCCCAGTTGGGGCTGCCGGGCCGGCTGTTCATCAACGTCGATCCCTCCAGTCTGGTGCACGAGCATTTCCGGGAAGGGCAGACCTTGGAATTGGTCGAGCAGGCCGGCCTCACTCCTTCCCAACTGATCATCGAACTGACCGAAACCCGACCGGTGGAGGATGTGCAGTTGATGCAGCAGGCCATGGTGCATTACCGGCAGATGGGTTTCCGGGTGGCCCTCGACGACCTCGGCGCCGGGTACTCGGGGCTGAAGCTCTGGTCGGAAATCCGGCCGGACATCGTCAAAATCGACCGCCACTTCATTCAGGGGGTCGACCTGGACCGGACCAAGCAGCAGTTCGTCAGCACCATTCTCAAGACGGCCACCGCCCTGGGTTGCCGGGTGGTCACCGAAGGAGTGGAGACCGTCAACGAGTACACCACCTTGCGCAAGCTCGGCGTGGAAATGCTGCAGGGCTATTATTTCAGCCGGCCGGTGGAACTGCCGCCGGTGACCATCTCGTCCAAGCTGTTTCGCAAGGAAACGCGGCTCGCCGAGGAGGACGAGTCGCCAAGCATCGAGTCGCTCATCCGACCTGTGGTGTCGGTACAGGCCCAAGCCATGGTACGGGAGGTCGGCGACCTGTTCACCTCGACCCCGGACCTGGAGTCGATCGTCGTCGTCCATCAAAGCGAGGTCCTGGGACTGGTCCTGCGCCGCGAATTCATGAACCTCTACGCCAGCCTCTACGGTAAGGAGTTGTACGGTAAACAGCCCATCCTCCGGTTCATGAACCGCAACGTCCTCCAGGTGGACAAGAAACTCCCCCTTGAGGAGGTCAGCTACCGCCTGACCACCTCCCTCGACATCCACACCGACGAGTTCATCATCCTCGACGACTGCCGATTGGCCGGCAAGGGCCGCCTCATCGACCTGCTCCACGAGATCACCAAGCTCCAGGTGAGCCGCGCCCGCCACGCCAACCCGTTGACCCTCCTGCCGGGCAACGTGCCGATTCAACAACAACTCAAAAAAATGTTCTGCCAGAACATAGCCTTTGCCGTCTGCTACTTCGATCTCGACCACTTCAAACCGTTCAACGATTTTTTCGGATTCAGTCGTGGCGACCAGGTCATCCGTTTCGTCGCCGACCTGCTGGTGGCCAACATCGACGATCAAACCGACTTCATCGGCCACATCGGTGGTGATGATTTCGTGGTCATTTTCCATAGCGAGGATTGGCTGCAAACGGTCGAGCGGATTCTCCGCCAGTTCGACGAGAGCATCGGCGGGCTGTATAACGGCCACATCGGTTGCCAGATCACCGCCACCGACCGGGAAGGCAGAAACCGCAGCTACGGCCAGATGACCCTGTCGGCCGGCATTGTCATGGTCCGTCCTTCGCCCTGGCGGTGCCACATCGACCTTTCCGAGGAAGCCTCCATCGCCAAGCGCCATGCCAAAGCCCTGCCGGGCAGTTCCCTCTTCATCCACGAACCGTCGATCGAGTCGATCCCACCCGGCCTGGAGCCGATGGCGCTCACAGATTAACCTCGACCTCACTGAATGCGCATCATGAAAACATCCTGCACTCCTCTCCGGGCCCACTGGATGGGCGTGGGGCTGAAACTGCTGCTCGGAGCGGCCCTGGCATCAAACCTGTGCATCGGGGGCCTGTTGCTGGTCAACCAGCAGATGAGCCAGGACATCGAACAACGGATCGGCGCCCTGCTGGCCATCCACAACAGGATGGGCGACAATCTGCGCACCACCATCGTTCGCCTTCAGGAAGAGTTCATCCGCCTGCCCCAGCGGTTCGTCGACGATCCTAGGCAGACGGTCCTCCGCCGGGCTGAGCAGGAGTTTGTCGTCAAGGAACGCCGGCAACTGGCCGGCCGGGAACACTATGGAACCCTCTATGATCGCACCCAGCGACGCGATCTGGCCAACGGCAAGATCATCTCCTCCCTCGACAACGGCGGGCTTGTGCTCTCTTTTGGACTGTTCGACAAGGATGGCGCTTTTCTTGAAGCGGTCGAACGCTGGCAACTGGTCAGCGCCCAGCCGGAACAGGATTGGGAACGGCTGCACCTCCTGATCGAAGCAGCGACGGCACCCCAAGCCAATGAGGCTGTTGCGGAAAAGATGGCGCTCCTGCGGGAAATCACCGCCGACAAGAGCATCGAGGCGGAGAAGGGCCGCACCGAGATCCTGGGGTTGATCGATACCATTACCCTAGAAGAGCGCCGCATGGCCGAAGCCGGACAACAACAGCGCCGCGCCGGCCTGATCGCCGGAACAGTGGCCGTCCTGGCCAATATCCTCCTCCTTTTAATCTTGACCCGGATCATCGTCGAGCGGCCGCTGCACCGTTTGACCACCATTCTCGAGGAGCTGGGCGCAGGCAAGTCGCCGGCCATTCCCTGGCCCGGGCGCCGCGACCAGATCGGGGTGCTTGCCGCGGCCATCGGCCGATTCCGCGACGTCCAACTCGCCCTCAAAACCGAGGAAAACCGCAAGGAGGAAGACCGGCAACGGATCGAAACCCTGGTGGCCACCATGACCGAGGCCATTCACCACCTCGATCAACGGGCGGCGCAGATGGCCGAGGTCTCCCGGTCGCTCCAGGAACTGGCTGAAACCAGCGAGCAGCAAGCGCATAAGGTGGCTGAATTGGCCGAGGATACCGTCCAAAGGACCCGGGAAGTGAGCACCTGTTCACGCCAGATCAGCGAAGCGGTTCAGGAAATCCACCAAGTTCTCGGAGCACAGAGCGACGAGGCAACCCGCATGGGTGAAGAAATCACCAGGGCGCGTCAGCAGGTGGCGGCCCTGGAGCATGCTGTGCCGGCCATCGACACCCTCGTCGGCG
>JAUWAH010000282.1 GCA_030602145.1 Desulfobulbus sp. | reverse complement strand
GTCGAAAACATCGAAGAGGCCCTGGCCGAATTGAAGGAAAAAGGCGTGGCGCTGATCGATCAGACCCCGCGCATGGGTGCCGGCAATTGCAAAATCGCCTTCCTTCACCCCAAGGCGACCGGCGGCGTTCTGGTCGAACTGTCACAACGTATGTAACGACAAACGATGCGCAGGATTTCGCGGCAACGAAGCCCTGCGCACTGCTCCATTGCTTGGTCGGTCTGCACCATGGCATTCCCACGACGCATGACCGCCGACCGACCGGTTTGTTTTCTTACCAACCAGGGATTATCCCTAATTTTTCACGACAAGGAGTAATGACATGGCAACGTATGACCAATGGGTTGAAATGGCAACCAAGCAAATGAAGGGGAAATCCCCGGACACGCTCAACTGGAAATCCCCGGAGGGCATCACCGTCAAACCGATGTACTGCGAGGATGACATCAAGGGGTTGCCCACCGTAGGCAGCTTCCCCGGCATGGCCCCCTACACCCGTGGACCGATGGCCACCATGTATGCCGGTCGGCCCTGGACCATCCGTCAGTACGCAGGCTTTTCCACCGCCAAGGCATCCAACGAATTCTATCGCAAGAACCTGGCCGCCGGCCAAAAGGGTCTTTCGGTTGCCTTCAGCCTCTCCACCCATCGCGGCTATGACTCCGACAATCCCCGTGTCGCCGGCGATATCGGCAAGGCAGGCGTTGCCATCGATTCCATCGAGGATATGAAGATCCTCTTCGACGGTATTCCCCTGGACAAGATGTCCGTTTCCATGACCATGAACGGCGCGGTTATCCCGATTCTGGCCATGTGGATCGGCGCAGCCGAAGAGCAGGGCGTCAAGCAGGAACAACTTGAAGGCACCATCCAGAACGATATCCTCAAAGAGTACCTGACCCGGAACACCTACATCTATCCGCCGGAGCCCTCGATGCGGATCGTTTCCGACATCATGGCATACAGCTCCAAGAATATGCCGAAGTACAACACCATCAGCATCAGCGGCTACCACATCATGGAAGCCGGTGCCGATAGCGTCCTCCAGTGTGCCTTCACCCTGGCCGACGGTGTCGAGTATGTTCGCGCCGCGCTGAAATCCGGCATGGATATCGACACCTTTGCCCCGCGCCTGTCCTTCTTCTTCGGCGTCGGCATGAACTTCTTCATGGAAATCGCCATGCTGCGCGCTGCCCGCTTCCTGTGGCACCGCCTGATGCAGCAATTCAACCCGAAGAAGCCGCAATCCTCCATGCTGCGGACCCATGTACAGACCTCCGGCTGGTCGCTCACCGAGCAGGATCCGTACAACAACGTCATCCGCACCACCATCGAGGCTATGTCCGCCGTTCTGGGTGGCACTCAGTCGCTGCACACCAACTCGTTTGACGAGGCAGTCTGTCTGCCGACCGAGTTGTCTGCCCGCATCGCCCGCAACACCCAGATCATCATCCAGGAAGAGTCGCAGATCTGCCGCGTTGCCGATCCGTTGGGCGGTTCCTACTATGTCGAATGGCTGACCAACCAGATCGTCGAAGGCGCACAGAAAATCATCGACGAGATCGAGGAGATCGGCGGCATGGCCAAGGCCATCGAGTCCGGCATGCCGAAGATGCGCATCGAAGAGTCCGCCGCCCGCCGTCAGGCCCGCATCGATCAAGGCAAGGACGTCATCGTCGGCGTCAACAAGTATCGTCTCAAAGACGAAAAACTTGACTTCGAAATCCTCGAGGTTCCGGATTCCGTCCGCCTTGAGCAGATCGATCGTATCAACCATATCAAGAAAACCCGCGACAACGCCAAGTGCCAGGCCTGTCTTGAGGCCGTCACCAAGGCCGCAGCCGGCAAGGACAACCTGCTTGAAGTTGCCATCGCCGCCGCCAAAGCCCGCGCAACCGTTGGAGAAATTTCTGACGCCATGGAAAAAGTATTCGGTCGTTTCGTAGCCACCACCCAGTGTGTATCCGGCGCCTACTCTTCCGAGTACAGCGAAGCCAGCAGCGATTCTGCTCAAGTTATCGAGAGTATCCGCAAGCGCACCGGCGACTTCCTTGCCAAGACCGGCCGTCGGCCGCGTATCCTCGTGACCAAGATGGGCCAGGATGGCCATGACCGCGGTATCAAGGTCGTTGCCTCCTCCTACGCCGATCTCGGCTTCGACGTCGATATCAGCCCGATGTTCCAGACTCCGGAAGAAGCCGCCAAGATGGCCATTGAAAACGATGTCCACATCGTCGGCGCTTCCTCGCTTGCCGCCGGTCATAAGACCCTGGTCCCCGAACTCATCGAAAAATTGAAGGAGAAGGGTGCAGGCGAAATCATGGTGGTTGCCGGTGGCGTTATCCCGCCGAGCGATTACCAGTTCCTCTATGACGCAGGTTGCAAGGGCATCTACGGTCCGGGTACCCCGATCACCGAGTCCGCCGGCAAGGTCATGGATATGCTTGAGGCGAAGTACTGCAAGTAATCAGGAACCGTTAGCATATTGGCGCGACAGCAAACGGACGGGCGCAAGTCCGTCCGTTTGCATGTTCGCATGACTTCAACCTTAAGCAATGGTCAGATATGCATAAAGATCCCAGTTACTACATCCAGGGTGTCCTCGACGATAATCGCCTGATGCTGGCCAGGACCATCACGTTGGTGGAAAGTATTCTGCCCACCCATCAGGAGATTGCCAAGCATGTGATCAATGAGTTGCTGCCGTACACGGGCAAGGCTGTGCGCCTGGGCATTACCGGTGTACCGGGTGCCGGCAAGAGCACCTTCATAGAGAGCTTCGGCACCATGTTGACCACCCTTGGCCATAAGGTAGCTGTACTGGCCATCGATCCAAGTTCCACCCGCAGCGGCGGTTCGATTCTCGGCGACAAGACCCGGATGGAAAAGCTGGCGGTCAATGACATGGCCTTCATCCGTCCCTCCCCTTCCGGCGGCAGCCTCGGCGGCGTTGCCCGCAAGACCCGGGAAACCATGCTGGTCTGCGAGGCAGCCGGCTTTGATGTTATCATCGTTGAGACGGTCGGCGTTGGTCAATCGGAGACCACGGTCGCCTCGATGGTGGATTTTTTTCTGGTTTTGCAGATCTCCGGTGCCGGTGATGAACTGCAGGGTATCAAGAAAGGCGTCCTGGAGGTGGCTGACGCCATTGTGGTCAACAAGGCCGACGGCGACAATGTCACCCGCGCCAAGCTGGCCAAACGCCAGTACGAAACAGCCCTGCACCTGGTCACCCCCTCCTCGCCCAACTGGTCACCGCCGGTAATGACCTGCAGCGCCCTCGAAGAAACCGGGCTGACGGAGGTCTGGGATACCATCAAAAATCACAAACGGATCATGACCTCCAGCGGAGAACTGGACAAGAAGCGTCAGGACCAGGCCATGAGTTGGATGTGGTTCCTGGTCAACGAAGGGCTCGAACGCTGGTTCTACCAGCATCCGGAAATTCAAAAGCTGCTGCCCACCGTCAAACAGAGCGTTGAAGAGGGAAAGATGGCTCCCACCCGGGCCGCCGATGAACTGGTGGCCATGCTGGGCAAGGACTTGCTCCTCTAGATCGTCTCCCCTGGAAACAGACCTTCCCAACCGCAAGGCAGGGAAGGTTTTTTTATTTGCTTGAGGCACGCTGCTCCTTTCCTCCGCATCCATTGACAAATTTTTCCGGCACCGCCTGCTCTTTCTGCGGTCCCTGGTGTTCATGAATTCCCTTGACGGTGGAATGAAGGAAGAGTATAAACGCCTGACTGACGAGAAGGGAACCACGCTAGCCGCTGAATTCTTGCCCGCAAATTTCCCATTTCCCCTTCTCCTCGCACATCCGAACGATCATCAGTGTGATAGCCGGGTCCTGTGCAATAAAGAATCACAAACCCCGTCAGGTCCGGAAGGAAGCAGCGGTAGTGACCCTCTTTATGTGCGCAGGGGTGCCTGGCTATCCTTTTTTCGAGACGGATTTGCCGGTCCGCGGATCGGCGTCTCGGTCCACCGCCACGCTTGCTGAGCATTGACCGCCGGTATCTGTCTTGTCCTACCTCGTCCTGGCCAGAAAATCCCGCCCCCAAACCTTCGCCGAAGTGGTCGGTCAAAAACCGGTTGTCCGCACCCTGCAAAACGCACTGCGACAGCAGCGGGTAGGCCACGCCCTGCTTTTCAGCGGCGTGCGCGGCACCGGCAAAACCACCCTGGCCCGGATCATGGCCAAAGCCCTGAACTGCGAACAGGGACCGGCGCCCGAACCCTGCAACGCCTGCCGTTCCTGTCGGGAGATCACCGACGGCGGCTCCATCGACCTGCAGGAAGTCGACGGTGCCTCCAACCGCGGTATCCAGGAAATCCGTGAGTTGAAAGAAAAAATCCGTTTCATGCCCACTAACTCGCGCTTCAAGATCATCATTATCGATGAAGTGCACATGCTCA
>JAUWAH010000347.1 GCA_030602145.1 Desulfobulbus sp. | reverse complement strand
CTGACTTGATCGCCTCCCTGGTCCGCTGGATCGCCCTGCCCTGGTCTTGGGTGGTCGACCGCGGCTATCCCGGCCTGGCGCAGATTGAAGGCAGCCAGATGGTGCTCAAGGAGGGATGGCCCATCTGGCCAGCGGTGAGCTGGTCGCCTGGTGGCCCTTTCTCGACGGGGCGGTGGCGCTTTACGGCCTGGCGCCCCGCTGCCTGCTGCTGGTGCTGGGGGTTTTGCGGCAGCGTCGGTCCCTGGAGCATCTCCACTTCGCCACCCTGGCCATCCGGCCGCTCATTCAACGGATGACCGCTCCCCGGGTGGAAACAAACGGTTATAAGGAACATGCCGAACCCAAGATGGTCAACCCGACGACTCCGACGGCGACTGGGCCGGTGGTTACGGTTTCTGTTCAACCGGTGACAGCCACGGAGCCGAACGCGGGGTCGGGCCGACTGATCCTCCTGCTCCCCGACGAACTCGCCGATATCGATGTGCGGCCTGCCCTGGTTGACCTGCTCCGTCCGATGCAGGGAGCCCGGATCGAATGGCTCCGCCATGGCGTGCCCGGAGTGAGCGACGAGGAGAGCTTGGCCCCGGTCGGAGTGGCGGCGGCCGAGGGCAGCCTGGACGGGGTGATGGTGGTTCAGGAGGCCTGGCAGCCGCCGCTGAGGGAAACCGGACACTTTTTCCGCATCCTGCGGCAGCTGGCCGGCGAATCAACGATGCTGACCATTCTCCTGGTCGGCAGACCGCAGGGAGCCTTCGTCCTGACTCCGGTCGACGCCGAGGCGGAACGGATCTGGCGGCTCACTATCCAGGCCCTCGGCGATCCCCGGATCGAGGTGCGGCCGTTGGTGCACTTATGAATCCTGCCGTCCCTGAATTTGCGATCATTGGCCACCCCAACGAGGGGAAATCCTCGGTCCTGTCGACGCTGGCCGAGGACGATTCGGTGCGGGTGAGCCCCATCCCAGGGGAAACCGTGGTCTGTCAAGCCTTTCCGGTCCGCATCGATGGCCGGGAGATCATCCGGTTCATTGACACCCCCGGTTTCCAGAATCCCCGTCGCACTCTGCAGTGGCTGCTCGATTATCGGGGACCGGAGGAGGAGATGCTGGCGGCCTTCATCGCCGCCCATCGCGACGATCCCGATTTTCGTGACGACTGCGAACTGCTCCGGCCGGTGGCCGCCGGCGCCGGGGTGATCTTCGTGGTTGATGGTTCGCGGCCCATCCGGCATGTCGATCGCGCCGAGATGGAAATTCTCCGCTTGAGCGGCGCACCCCGGATGGCGGTGATCAACTGCAAGCAGGAAGCCGGCGACTATGTGGCCGATTGGCAGAGCGCCTTTCGCAAGCATTTCAACGCGGTCCGGATCTTCAACTCCTGCCGGGCCACTTACCGGCAGCGCATAGATCTGCTCGAAAGCCTCAAGGTCATCGATCAGCAACTGGAACCGGCGCTGCGGACCGTGGTCGAGGCCTTCCGCGAGGATTGGGCGATCCGCAACCAGCGGACCGCCGCCCTTTTGGCCGGCCTGCTCCAGGACATTCTTGCCTATCGACGGGCCGTTTCCTGCCCCGGCGGCGAGGAGGAGCGGAGGCGACGGGAACTGCACGAGGATTTCCGGGCCTACGTCGCCGGACGCGAACGCGACACCCAGGAGACGATCCGTACCCTGTTCAAGCATAACATTTTCAACCTGGTGCTGCCGCCCCACTCGGTCTTGGCCGAAGACCTGTTCAGCAGACGGACCTGGGAATTCCTCGGCCTGAGCGGCCGGCAGTTGATCGTGGCCGGAGCCTTGGGGGGAGCGGCGCTGGGGGTGGGCATCGACGCCGCCACCATCGGCACCTCGTACGGGCTGTTTTCGGCGGTGGGCGGCCTGATCGGCGCCGGAGCCACTGCCCTGAAAGGTAAGGAGCTGCTCACCGGGGTGCGTCTGCTGGGCATGCGCATGGGCGGCGAACAGCTTCAGGTTGGGCCGGTGAACAACATTCAGCTGCTGTACATCCTTCTCGACCGGGGACTGTTGTTTTATGCCCATGTGATCAATTGGGCCCACGGCCGGCGTGACTACGAGCAAACGGCCGAACAGATGGAGACCGTCGGCGGCAAGGGCGGCTTCACCAGCCATTGGGGCCGGGATCGGCGGTCGGTCTGCGACCGGTTTTTCCGGTCAGTGCGCAAGGGGCAGGGCGGCGAGATCGAAGAGGCATCGGCGGCGCTCCAGGACCTGCTCTGTGACCAGATGGCCGAAATCGCCGAAGACCGGCTGATGGGGGGCGAAGGCACCGACCAGCCCGCCTGCCTGGACCGCCGCGACGAGGTCTGACCGATTCCGCCCATGTCGCCGCGCCTGCTCATCATCAATTGCGCCAGTCCCTATTTTTTCTACATCCCCATGGGGAGTTTCGGGCTCTGTGATGCCCTGCGCCGGGAAGGAATGGAGGCCTGGATCTTCAACCCGGCCCTCTATCCGGACGCCGAGGTCCACGAGCGGCTGCTCGCCGTGCTGGCCGAGCGGCAACCCACCCATGTCGGCTTTGCCTGTCACTGGCAGGAAACCATCCACGGGCTGCTCGCCGCCCTGGCCATGGTCCGCGCCTGGAACGGTGAGGTGGTGACCCTGGCCGGCGGCTTCACCGCCTCCTACTTTGCCGAGGACCTGCTCCGCGAGGTTCCCGAACTGGAATACGTGGTGGTCGGTGATCCGGAGCGCCCGGTGATTGATCTGCTCGCCGGCCGGCCGGTCGACACCATCGCCAATCTGGTCTGGCGAGAGCGGGGGGCTGTCCGCCGCAATGCAGCCACCTGGCTGATTGAGCAGGCGGAACTCGACCGCCTCACCTTTGGCGACGGCTCCCTGGTGATCGACGGCCAGCGATACTTCGAGGCGATCAGCGCCAGGCTTGGGTTCCCGCTGTTCATCGGGCGGGGCTGTGTCTTTGACTGTGCCTACTGCGGCGGCAGCCGGCACGCCTTCCGGCTCCACTCCGGCCGCACCGGCCCGGTAACCCGCTCGCTTGCCGCCATCCTGGCCGATCTCCACCGGCTCAGGGAGTGGACATCGGTCCTCTATCTCTGCTACGAGAACGATCCGGGGTTTGTCAAAAACCTGTTTCGGGCCATCGGTGCGGCGCCGGAGTTGCGGGGTCGGTTCACCCTGCACTACGGGGCCTGGCACCTGCTGGACGACGAGTTCCTCGATCTCTACCAGCAAGCCTTTGACTGCGCCTCCGTGGTGCCGATCTTCGAATTTTCTCCGGAAGTGGCCGACGACCGCCTTCGCGCCGCGATCAAGCGCGGATCGGTGTACAGTCTGGCGGCACTGGAGGAGAACATCGCCGCCATCACCGCCCTCTTTGCCGGCCGGGTGCGGATCGAGGTGTTTTTCAGCCGCTATCACCCTCCGCTCACCGCGGCCGACCTGGAACGGGAGACCGGCGCGATCCTGCGCTTTCGTCATCGGCTGGTACGCAATCAGCTTCCGGTCCATGTCTGTTGCGATCATCTGTCCACCGATATCGCCAGCCGCAACTGGGAAGATCACCAGGAGCGGCCCCGCGACCTGGCCCGTTTCCTCCGCCTCAAGACAGAGGTCGACCAGGGCTGCCGTTATCCCTTCCCGGTGGACAACCTCTGTTTGCACATCCCGGATCACCTGCCGGAGCCGTTCGTGATCCATCACGAGGCCCTGCTGCTGACGCTGGAGCGGTTGGAACAAGCCTGCCACGAGCTGGTGCAGGTGCTGATGGCCT
>JAUWAH010000198.1 GCA_030602145.1 Desulfobulbus sp. | reverse complement strand
ATATGGCCGGTGCGAACAGCGATGGAGATCCAGCGCATGCGGCTCGATGGACGCCCCGGGTCGGGTTGCTGATCGCTCCTCGGCGAGGCTTCGATTGGTCTGGGGGATGAAGATGGGGTTGAATGGTTGTCCATGGGGTTTGTCACCATCGCGGCCCTCAAGGGACCTGGCCCTGGAAGGGTTTGACATCGTTCGTGTCCGTCGGTACCTTGTCCGCAAGTAAGGTCGAGGCACGATATCGGGTCCGAAGGCAGCGCCGCACCGGGGCACCGACCATTCGTTGTTTGGTCTGGCCGGCCAATGTGGTCAGGCCATGCTGGTACATTCTATTGCCATGAGCACACCATCGTCCACCGACATCTTCGCCCGCAACCTGGGCAGCCTGACCGAAGCGCAGCAGCTCCTTCTCCAGGGGCGGCGGGTGGCGGTGATCGGCTGCGGCGGCCTGGGCGGCCATGTGATTGAGCAACTGGTCCGCATCGGTGTCGGCCGGCTGCATCTCTTCGATCCCGATGTATTCACACCGAGCAACTGCAATCGGCAGTTGAACGCCCTCCTGGCCACCCTGGACCGCAACAAGGCGGAGGTAGCCGTCGACCGGGCGATGGCCATCCATCCCTACCTCACCGCCCAGGCCTATGGGTGCGATTTCCGAGCCGTGGCCGACGAAGATGCCCTCCGGGTCGATGTGGTGGTCGACTGCCTCGACAACATCCGGGCGCGGCGCGATCTGGCCGCCCTCTGCGCCCGACGGGCCATGCCCCTGGTCCATGGCGCCGTCAATGGCTGGTATGGCCAGGTGGGGGTGCTTCTGCCCGGTTCCGATCTGATCGACCGGCTCTATCCGGCCCGGGCGGTGAACGGTCCGCCCCCTCCGGTGCTGGCCTGCACCGTGGCCGTGGTGGCCAGTCTCCAGGCCGCCGAAACCGTCAAACTGCTCCTCGGCCTGCCCTCGGCGCTGGGCAACGGCTGGCTGCACATCGATCTCCAAGAGATGGATTTCCCGATCATCCAGGGATGATGCATTGGTAACAAGTCGGAAAACGGCCATTTTGTCATTTCGAGCGGAGCGAGAAATCTACCAAAGAACAGAGAGATTTCTCGTCGCTGTGCTCCTCGAAATGACAGAAATCGACTTTTTACGAGACCATCAGGCTTAGCGGCTTCGGTCAAGCCAGCGGAACCAACGTTCCCGTGTCCCGGGTGGAATAGCCGCCCATCGCCTCCACCGTCCGCTTGAATCGCTGCGAATCGATCACCTCCAGCAAGGCCTGGATCATTGGCGTGTCGAATACCTCGCCGGGGATGAGCAGATCGTAGCGCTCCTCGACCAGCGGTACGAAATCGAGCCCCAGGGCCCTGGCCGCACTCATGATCCCCAACCCCGTATCCACCTTGCCGGAAAGCACCGCCACCGCCACGGCCATGTGGGTGTATTCGTCCTGCTGATAGCCGTCGATGCCGTCGGGATCGAGCTGGGAGCGATCCAACTCGTAGTCGAACAGCACCCGGGTGCCGGAGCCGGCCTGACGGTTGATGAAACGGACACCCTCGCCATAGAGATCCTGGACGGAGCCAATGTTTTTGGGATTGCCCCTGGCCACCATGAACCCCTGTTGGCGGTGTACCAGGGTGATCAGGCGGATGTCGCGGCCGGCCAGGTACTTGCGGATGTAGGTGGTGTTGTAAGAGCCGTCGTCGGGATCGAGCAGGTGGGAGCCGGCCAGGTGGCACATTCCGTGTTTGAGGGCCATGATGCCGCCCAGGCTGCCCACATGGGTCGAGGCCAGGGGATAGGCCGGGGCTCGCTGCCGAAGCAGGTCGTCCAGCACATCCAGGCAGAGGTCGTGGCTGCCGGTGCAGAGGATGGTCCGTTCCACCTGCGGCAGGGGCACCAGCAGCTCGATGGCGACCTCGCGGCCATGGACCTCGCCCTCGGAGGCGGCGGCGATGCGGAGGATGCCGTTGGCCCGGGTCAGGGTGGTGATGGCCCCGGCCCCCTGTTTGAGCGGCACGGCCACGAACCGTTCCCCGATCCGACCGACGATCATCCGCCGGAACTCCTCGATGCCGCTCTTCGAGGGCAGGTCCTTGGCCAGGATGGCCGGGATCGTGTCAGGCGGTGCTATGTACACCCCCTGCATCCGGGACAGGAGCGGGACCACCAACTGTTCCATGGCGATGATCGCCGAGACCGGATAGCCGGGCAGGCCGACCACCGGCGTGTTGCCGATCACCCCCAGGATGGTCGGTTTTCCAGGCATGATGGTGATGCCGTGCACCAGGATTTCACCCAACTGCTCAATGATCCGCACCGTGTAGTCGGCGCTGCCGGCCGAGGAGCCGGCGTTGACGATCACCAGGTCGCTGCCGGCCGCGATCACATCTTCCAGATGGGTCTTGATGATATCGAAATCGTCGCTGACGATCGGCGTGATGGCGACCTCGGCCCCGGCCTGCTCGGCCAGGCCGGCCAGGACGGTGGCGTTGGATTCGATGGTTTTACCCGGTGGCACCGATTCGGGATAGTCCTCCAGGGCGACCAGTTCACTGCCGGTGGGGATGATGGTCACCCTGGGTCGCCTGCGCACCCGCACCGTGGCGCAGCCGCCGGTGAGCAGCCCGCCGATGTCCGGCGGCCGCAACTGATGGCCGGTGGGGAAGAGCAGTTCGGTGGCGACGATATCCTCGCCCACCTTGCGAACATGTTGCCAGGGATAGACCGGGGCGCGGATGAGGGCGGTGGTACCGTCCTCACCCATGAGGACGTTTTCAATCATGATCACCGCGTTCTTGTCCGCCGGCAGCGGATAGCCGGTGTTGATCGGCACTGCCTGGCCGTTGTCGAGCCGCAAGGTGAGTGGCGTCTCGTCGCTGGCCCCGAAGGTATCCTCGGCCCGAACCGCCAGACCGTCCATGGCCGCCGAATGGAACGAGGGCGAGGAGAAGCGGGCACTGACCGGCGCCGCGGTCACCCTTCCCCGGGCAAACCGGGAGGCGATGGTTTCCTCGCCGGTCAAACGGGTGCCGAACCGGGTCCAGAAGATCTGTTGAGCCTCGGCCAGGGAATGCATGTCGAGATAGATTTTTCGTTGCATGGCTTTCTGGGGGTTAGATGTGCAGTCGGCAGGCTGTGGGCTGCATGGGTGGCGACAGGGCTCTTTGTTTGGAGAAATTTGGAACCTGCTACGGAAACAACAGCACAACCACCTCGATTCCCTTGTCCAGTCCCTCGACATCACGGCCGATAGGGAGCAGGCCATCGGCCCGGACCAAGGGATTGAGCAAGCCGGACTTGCCATAGACCGGCATGGCCAAGGGCGGGCGACCCGCATCCTGGGGAACGAGGCTGACTCGGACATAGTCCTCGCGGCCGATCACCGAGGGGATCTGCTGGCCGGTGATCGCCGTGACCGTCTGCAGCCCCAGGGTAGGACCCAAACCACTGTACTGCCGGAGCAGGGGGCGGACGAAGCAGGTGAAGACCACCAGGGCCGAGGCCACATGACCGGGCAGGCCGAACAGGGCCTTATTGCCCTGGCGGGCGAGGATGGTGGGTTTGCCGGGGCGGACCGACACGCCGTGGACCAGCAGGTGACTGCCGGGAATGGCCCCAAAAACCCGCTGGGTAAAGTCGCGCTGGCCCACCGAACTGCCGCCGGAGAGGAGCAGGACGTCGGCCTGGTCGAGAGCCTCGCTGCACAGGGCGAGCATCCGGTCGAAGTCGTCGGTGCAGATCCCGTAGGACAGGGGTATGCAGCCGGCCTCCTCGACCAGGGCCGCCAGGGTGGTGGAGTTGATGTCGCGGATCTTGCCCGGCGGTGGGGTCTGGTCCGGCGGCACCAGTTCGTCGCCGGTGGAGAGAATGGCCACCTTCGGCCGGCGAAAAACCGGCACATCCGTGATGCCCAGGCCAGAGAGCACCCCCAGATCCTGGGGCCGCAGCCGGCTGCCCGCCTCGAGGATGACGGTATCCGGTCTGTAATCCTCGCCGGCCCGGATGACGTTCTCCCCCGGGGCCACCGGCCGGAACACGGCCACGGTCTCCCGGTCGAAGGCTTGGGTGTATTCGACCATGACCACGGCATCGGCCTTCTGCGGCAGTTCGCCGCCGGTCCAGATGCGGGTGGCCTGGCCGGGGCCCAGGCTGAAGACCTGGCCGGAGGCACCCATGGCGATCTCGCCGACCACGGTCAGCAGGGCGGTCTCCGATTCGGAGCACCCGAAGGTGTCGGCGGCCCGGACGGCAAAACCATCCATGGTCGAGCGGGAAAAGGGGGGCAGGAGTTCCCGGCTGACCAGGGTCTCGGCCAGTATCCGGCCCCTGGCCAGGGAAGTCGGCACAGGTTCAGGGGGCAGGGGATCAAAGTCGGCAAACAGGGCCACGAAATCGGAGGGACTGATCAGCTTGAAAAAGTCGTTCATGCCGTCTTGCCTGGGGGGATGGGCTCCGGGGCGATGGCGGAGCGGAGATGAGCGGGCCGGACGCGCAACAGGACGCACAACCGGCATTGGGGGCAAATCGGACCTGCCGTTGCCAACAGCCGGACTCTACCACGAAATCAGCAGGGGTGGCACAGGAAATGCGATCGACCGGCAAGGGACAAAAGACCACGGCCATCGGTGCGGCCCGTCAGCCACCGCCGATGGCCGGAAAGATGGCCAACTGATCGCCTTCGACCGGGACCCGGGTCAGGTCGCAGGGACGCGAATTGATCATGGTTACCCCGACCTCATCGATTGGAATCCCGAGGGAACCGATGATGGTCTCCACCGTGGTTCCCTCGGGATAGTCCATGACCTGCTGCTTGAACCGATTGTCGCGGAAATAGGCGAACAGTTTGACCGTGAGCCGCATACGTGTACCGTTGTATTCAATGGGCTGGATTGGGGCGAAAGACTCCTTGTTCCACCATGTCGGACGCTGCCGCCAGTCCCGGTTGACCGGGAAATTGGTCGGTGCAGCGTTTCTCGACATGACGGAACAAGGTTGGTGCCCGAAGAGCGGTTAAAAGTTCCAGAACGAGTCAATGGCCTCGTCGCTGATGTCCCAGACCACATTGTGCGGCGCGATCGGCTCATCCTCGAAGAATTCCGGCAAGCGGTCATGCTTGTTGGTGAATCCGGCGGCCATGTTGAAGGCGTGTTCGGTCTTGAGGATGGTCATGCCCAGCTTGGTGACATCGTCGGCGGTCAGCTTGATACCGAACCGGGCGTTGAGCAGATCGATCAGGGCCGGCAGGCAGGTGGCATCGTCCAGGGCCGCGAAGGCGACGAACAAACACATGCCGGTGGAATCGATGGCGGCGGTGGCGATCTGCAGGTTGCGGGACAGTTCCACCTGACCTTCCTTGCTCAAGGGGTCGAGCTTGCCGCCGACACCGAGGATGTTGGTGGCAATGGTGTAGCCCATGGTATGGTCCGCACCCTGGGTGGAGGTGGCGTAGGTGATGCCGATACCCTTGATGGCGCGGGGGTCGTAGGCCGGAATGGCCTGGCCCTTGACCACCGGCACCCGGGTGAT
>JAUWAH010000376.1 GCA_030602145.1 Desulfobulbus sp. | reverse complement strand
GGTGGACAGGCCATAATCATATCCCTTGTTGAAGGCCTCGATGTTGCGCTCCTCGGTGCCCCTGGGCACCGACTGGGCGATGGTCGCCTGGGCCGCCTCGCTGGACACCGCCCGGGTGATGGCGGTGCAGAATCCGAGCATGATGATATTGGCCATCATCTTGTTGCCCAGGTTCTCGGCCATGCGGGTGGCGGGAATGGCGAAGTGGTCGCAGACCGCGTCCTCCGGGTTGACCAGATCCTGGTCGATCAGGAGCATCGATTCAGGCACCAGGTTCGGCGCGAACTTGTCGTATCCTGCCTGGGACATGGCCACCAGGATCTTGGGGGTGGTGACGTAGGGATAATGGATGGGCCGGTCGGAGATGATCACCTGGGCGCTGCAGGCACCGCCGCGGGATTCGGGACCGTAGGCCTGGACCAGGGTGGATTCCTTGTTGTCGCCGAGCGAGGCCGACTTGCCGAGGATGCGGCCGGCGAGGATGATACCCTGGCCGCCGAAGCCGGTGATGATGATCTCGGTCTGGCTGGATGGTGGGGTTGTCATAATCGTCGTCGGTACCGAAATGTGGAAAATGAAAGGAACTGGGTGCTAGCCGCACCGGATTCCGAACATGTGGAACAGAAAATTTGCGCTATCCAGGAGTCATCCAGACCGGAAGAAGAGATCTCGTTTATGGGTTTGGCTGAGATTTCTCCCTGCGGTCGAAATGACGGCAGGAGCGAGGACGCATCATATGGCCATCCGTCAATCATCGCTGCACGGGCGATGGATCTCGCAATAGCGGTCGTCGCAGGTGGAACGGTCGATGTCGATGAACTTGCCGATGACCACTCCCTTGCCGAAATCGATATCCGCCTGGGCGGGGTTGGCGCCGTTCTTGATGATCGTCCGGTCCTGGTAGAGCTTGAGGGTATCGATGGGTTTTTCCTTGTTGCGGCGACCGTAGTTGACCGGACAGGGGCTGAGAACCTCGATGAACGAGAATCCCTTGCGCATGATTGCCTCGTTGATCGCCGTGGTCAGGTCGCGGGTATGGAGGATCGTCCAGCGGGCCACATAGGAGGCGCCGGATGCCCAGGCCAGCAGCGGCAGGTTGAACGGCCCGTCCGGATTGCCCAGCGGCGTGGTGGTCGATTTGGCCATGGTCGGGGTGGTGGCCGCAACCTGGCCGCCGGTCATGCCGTAGGTCAGGTTGTTGACGCAGATCACGGCCAGGTCCATGTTGCGCCGGGCCGCGTGGATGAAATGGTTGCCGCCAATGGCGAACAGGTCGCCGTCACCGGAAAAGACAATCACCTTCAGGTCCGGGCGGGCCATCTTGATGCCGCTGGCAAAAGGGATGGCCCGGCCGTGGGTGGTGTGGAAGGAATCGAGCTTGATATAGCCGGCGCCGCGCGCCGAGCAGCCGATGCCGGAAACCATGGTGAACCGGTTGTACGGCAGGCCGGTGGCCTTGATGGCGCTCAGGCAGGAGGAGAAGACCGTACCGATGCCGCAGCCCGGACACCAAATGTGGGGAATGCGATCGGTGCGGATCAGGTCATCGAGCGGGTGTTCCGGCTGCTTGGCCATTTTTTTCGGATTGGTGGTCATTTCGTCAGGTTGATTGGTCTGTAGGTTAATAGGTTGTTTAGCCTGTAGATTGCTTTGTCTGTAGGGTGTTTGGGTTTGTTCCCCACAGACTGTTGACCTGCGGACTATCTACCTAAAAGTTCTGCTGTATGCACTCCAGAACCTTGTCCGGATGGATGATCTTGCCGCCGGCGCTGCCGACCAGCAGGGCCTTGGCCTGGCCGCCGGCGCACCGTTCGACCTCGTAATGGACTTGGCCGAGATTGATCTCGACGGTGATCAGCCCTTTGACCTGGGACGCAATTTCGCGGATCAAGGCTTCGGGGAAGGGCCAGACCGTAATCAAACGCAGCAGGCCGGCCCTGTAGCCCAGTTCCCGGGCACGGTCGACGGCCGACTGGCCGGTGCGTACCGAGATGCCGTAGGAGACGATGACGATGTCGGCATCCTCCATGCGGTATGTCTCGGTCTCGACGATGTCATCCAGGTTGTTGCGGATTTTGCCCTTGAGGCGGGTCATCATTTCTTCCTGGGCCTCGACGGTCATCGAGGGGTAACCGCGTTCGTCGTGGGTCAACCCGGTGACATGGACATTGTAGCCGTCGCCGATGGCCGGCATGGGGGCCACCCCGTTGGCACCGGGCTCATAGAGCTTGAAGCGGTCCTTGCGTCCGGTGGGCTTGGGCCGCGAAACCAGGTGAATGGCGCTGGGCTCGGGAATAACCACCTTTTCGTACATCTGACCGACAATGGCGTCGGCCATCACCAGTACCGGCACCCGGTACTTCTCGCTTAAGTTGAAGGCACGGATGGTCTGGTAGAAGCAGTCCTGGGGGGATGACGGCGCCAGGGCGATCAACTCATAGTCGCCGTGCGAGCCCCAGCGGGCCTGCATCATGTCGCCCTGGCCGGTTTGGGTTGGCAGGCCGGTCGATGGGCCGGTTCGCTGCACGTTGATGATCACGCAGGGGGTTTCGGTGATGACGGCAAGCCCTAGGTTTTCCATCATCAGGCTGAAACCCGGTCCGGAGGTGGAGGTCATGGTCTTGGCTCCGGTCCAAGCCGCGCCGATGATGGTGGCAATGGCCGCGATCTCGTCCTCCATCTGGATGAAGGTGCCGCCGACATCGGGCAAACGCTCAGCCATGTGTTCGGCAACCTCGGTGGCCGGGGTGATGGGGTAGGCGCCGAAGAAGGTGCAGCCGGCGGCGATGGCCCCTTCCGCGCAGGCGACGTCGCCGGTGAAATAATGTTCGCCGGTGAGGACAGCAGGTTTCATAACGGGCTCTTGCTCTGGTGTTTTATATGAGCGTTGATTCCGGTACCGTTGCGGTGCCGAAACGCAACCCTTTCATTGCTCGTTGAGGCCGGCAGATCCGATCCAGACATGCCGGTTATTTCTGGACGTCCGCCGGTTCGACTTCCACCGAATAGATGGCGAACTCGGGACAGATGATCTCGCAATAGTGGCAGTTGACGCATTCACCCGGCTTGACGACCACCGGCGGATGATACCCCTTGCGATTGAACCGGTCGGAAAACTGGAGGATATCCTTGGGACAGAACTCGATGCAGTAGCCGCACCCCTTGCATCGATCATCGATGATGTACACTCGCCCCTGGGTGACCTGAATGTCCTGGGCGTCAAGCGGAACTCGCCAAAATGCCATGTTTCTTCCTGCGCTGATGATGGTTGCGGTCGGCGGCAGCCCGCCGAGGGCCTGCCCGGTGAACCGACACTCGACCTGACTTCCAAAGGTGAGCGAGAAATCTCGTCCTTCAAGAACCGATGGTACCCGGGGTTGCCTGTTCCCAAAGTCTGCAACTAAACTGGCAATACGAGCAGGTGTCAAGCCATAA
>JAUWAH010000053.1 GCA_030602145.1 Desulfobulbus sp. | reverse complement strand
GGGCTTCACCGGTATCAATGTCATCCCCTTTATCGATATCATGTTGGTGTTGCTGGCCATTGTCCTGACCACCGCCACCTTCATCGCCGGTGGCTCGATCCCGATCAATCTTCCCGAGGCCGAACAGAGCGGAGCCAACGAGCCGGGGCTGGTGGTGGAAATCGACCGGGACGGCACGGTGCATTTCCAGGGTCAAGCCTGCGACCGCGAGACCCTGAGGGCGGCGCTGCTCCAGGAAGACCGACAGCGCCCGCTGCTGATCCGGGCCGACCGAGATGTGGTCCTGCAATCCTTTGTCGATGTGCTGAGCACCGTTCGAGAACTGGGTTTCACCACAATGAGCCTCCAGACCGAGACCCCGAATGGATAGAACAGGGCGAGCATTGGTCGAATCGATCGTTCTGCATGCCTTGATGGCCGGAGGCGTGATGGCGATCACCGGCCTGCTGCCCTCACCCCCGCCCGCCATCCGCCTCGATTTCTCCCTGCTGGAACCAAGCACAGTGCCCTCTTTGCACGAGCAAACTCCCCCACAAGTCGAGGCGAAGCCACCTTCGCCACCGCCACGTTCCAGAGAGCGGTCACCAAACCCGGTGGCCAAGCCGCAGTTCAACACCGTGGCCAACGCCGCACCTCAACAAGCCAAGCAACAGCCGGCGCAGATGCCGACGGAAGCAGCGAAGGAAGGGGACACTGCATCACCGATTCAAGCAGATGCTGCCCAGATTGGACCCGCTGACACCACGGCGGCATCGCCATCGGGCTCTGGCGATGCCTCGGCGACAGGCGTGATCGAGGCGTACCGTCGCGCCAATTTTTCCGCCATACGCAGCGCTATCCTGGCGAACCTGCGTTACCCGATCACTGCCCGCCGACAGGGCTGGAGCGGCAAAGTCGAAATAGCCTTCCTCGTCACCCCCGAGGGCGGCGTTGACCAACTCCGCATCAAACAAAGCAGCGGTCACCGGGTACTGGATGAGGAGGCCATGGCGGCCGTTCGTCGCTCTGCACCATTTGCACCGCCCCGTCTGGCCGTGCTCCTGGTCATGCCGGTTGCCTTCGAACTGAGATGACAGAGCGGTTTCTTTCCTGCACTGTCGTTGCCGGCTGCCGAGAGGGAGAAGACATCGAACGCACCGTTGCCCAAGCTCCGGCAGGCATGACATCCGGCCCGCGACCTGCTCGGCGCCGCTACCGCGTCGGTTCGCGTAGGGATTGAACAATTCAAAAGCCATGGGGCCAACATGATCCGACTCGTCTGTACACTTTGTCTCCTGTTCCTGGCCGGACAAAACGTCCATGCCCGCACCGTCACCGATGCCATGGGGCGAACGGTCGAGGTACCCGACAAGGTGGAGCGGGTCATCTGCTCCGGTTCGGGCTGCCTGCGGCTGCTCAGTTACCTGCAGGGCCAGCACCTGGTGGTGGCTGTGGACGACATCGAAACCAGACGCAACCAGTTCGACGCCCGGCCCTATGCCCTGGCCAACCCGCAGTTCAAGTCCTTGCCCATATTCGGGCAGTTCCGCGGTCAGGACAATCCTGAGTTGATCCTTACCCTGGAGCCGGCGCCGCAGGTCATCTTCAAGGTCTTCGGCGGCATGGGCCACGATCCGGACACATTGCAGGCCAAGACCGGCATCCCGGTCGTGGTGGTGGACGCCGGCAATCTGGGTGCCAAGCGTCCGCTGTTCCAGGCGTCCCTGCGGCTCATGGGCACCATCGTCGGCAAGAGCGAGCGGGCCGAGGATCTCATCGCCTTCTTTGAAAAGGTCATCGCCGACTTGCAGTCGCGGACCGCGAACATTCCTGCCGAAAAACGCCCCTCAGTGTATCTGGGCGGGGTGGCCTTCAGGGGGCCGCATGGCTTTCAGTCCACGGAACCGTCCTATCCGCCCTTTGCCTTTATCGGCGCCCGCAATCTGGCCAACCAAGGCGCAGGCAAGGAGTTGAGCAACTCGGAAATCGCCAAGGAACAGATCGTAGCCTGGAACCCGGATTACCTCTTCGTCGATCTGTCCACCCTGCAGATGGGGGACAAGGCCGGCGGCCTGCATGAGCTGCGCACCGACCCGGCCTACGCGACCCTGAGCGCTGCAGCCGAAGGGCGGGTCTTCGGGGTGCTTCCCTACAACTGGTATGCCCAGAATTTCGAATCCATCCTGGCCAATGCCTATTACATCGGCAAGGTGCTCCACCCGGAACAGTTCCAGGACATCGATCCCGTCGTCAAGACCGATGAAATCTATACCTTCGTGGTCGGCAAGCCGGTGTTTGCGACCATGAACACCATGTTTGCCAACATGATCTTCACCCGTCTCCAGGTCCACTGATGCACGCCGACCACGGCCAGGCGCCCGAGGAATACTTCCGCTATCTGGGCTGGAAAACCACCATCATCGCCCTGACCTTTCTTGGTCTTGGCGTTGCGTTGGTGTTCTCGCTGGGGCTGGGCTCGGCCCGGGTACCGGCGGCCGACGTGCTCGGCAGTTTGCTTGGCGCTCCATCCAGTCAGCGTACGGATGCCATCGTGCGCGGCATCCGCCTGCCGCAGGCCCTGGCCGCCATGGTCGCAGGCGGAGGGTTGGCCGTGGCCGGAGCAGTCATGCAGGCCATTCTGCGCAACCCCTTGGGCTCCCCCTTCACCCTGGGCATTTCCCATGCCGCAGCCTTCGGTGCGGCCTTTGCGGTGATGCTCGGTTCCGGCCTGACCACATCCGGCCGGACCGCTGTGACCATCATCAACCCCTACACCACCACAGCGGCCGCGTTCACTGCCAGCCTGGCCGCATCGGCGGTGATTGTCGCCATTTCCAGGCTGCGCGGCGCCAAGCCAGAGACCATGATCCTGACCGGAGTGGCCCTGGGGGCGCTGTTCACGGCCGCGACCATGTTTCTCCAGTTCTTCGCCTCGGACGTGCAGTTGGCGGCCATGGTCTTCTGGACCTTCGGCGACACGGCGCGGGCCTCCTGGAGCGAACTGGGGATCATGGCCATTGTCACCCTGGGCTGTTTCCTCTACTTCTGGGCCAACAGCTGGAACTACAACGCCATCGACGCCGGCGACGAAACGGCACGCAGCCTGGGTGTGCGCGTGGAGGGGGTACGCATGACCGGCATGTTCCTGGCCAGCCTGGTTACAGCGGTGCTCATCGCCTTTCTGGGCATCATCGGGTTTGTGGGCCTGATCGTTCCGCACATGTTTCGCCGCCTCATCGGTGCGGATCACCGCTTCCTGCTCCCGGCCTCCCTAGGCGGCGGTGCCCTGCTGCTCCTGCTCTCCGACACTGCCGCCCGCCTGGTGCTGATGCCGCATCTGATCCCGGTTTCGGTCCTGACCGCCTTTCTTGGCGCGCCAACCTTCCTGTGGCTGATCATTCGGGGCCGGCGGACATGATGCTCAACATCCGCGATCTGCACTTCACCTACAACAGTCATCCCCTGCTGGCCGGGGTCAACTTTTCCCTGGACCGGGGGCAGGTGCTGGCCATTCTCGGCCCCAACGGCGTGGGCAAGACCACGCTGCTCAAGTGCATGAACGCCATGCAGCGGCCGAGCAGCGGCGCGGTGCTGGTGGAGGAGCGCGATATCCTGACCCTGTCGCCGGCAACCATCGCCCGCGACATCGGCTATGTGTCCCAGCGAAGCGAATCATCGCGGCTGACCGTGTTCGACGCCGTGCTCATGGGCCGCACGCCGCACATCCGCTGGCGCATCGGCAAGGAGGATCTGGGCAAGGTCGGGGCCATCATCGAATCCCTTGGCCTTGCCGGCATGACCATGCGCTATGCGGACAGCCTGAGCGGCGGGGAATTGCAGAAGGTCTGCATCGCCCGGGCCCTGGTCCAGGAACCGTCCCTCCTGCTGCTCGACGAACCCACCAGTGCCCTGGATCTTAAAAACCAGGTCGAGATCATGGGACTCATCCGGAGGGTGGTGGACGAGCACCGCATCGCAGCGGTCATGACCATGCACGACCTGAACATGGCCCTGCGCCATGCGGACCGGACCGTTTTTCTGAAAGACGGTGCTATTCACGCCGTGGCCGCGCCGGACGAGGTCACGGCCGAAATCATCGAGCAGGTCTATGGCCTGCCCGTGCGCATTCACCATCTTGACGGGCAGCCCATCGTGCTGCCGCAAACCTGAAGGAGGCCCCTATGAGCTGTCAGATTCCCGAAGAACGCATCAAGGCAACCATCGCCTTCCATGGCCATTCCTGCCCCGGACTGACCATCGGCATCCGCGCCGCCGAGCTGGCCCTGCGCGAGTTGGACAATCCGGCCGACAGCGACATCGTCGCCGTGGTGGAAACCGACATGTGCGGCGTGGACGCCATCCAGTTCTTGACCGGCGCCACCATGGGCAAAGGCAATCTCATCCACCGCGATCACGGCAAGATGGCCTTCTCCTTTTTCCGTCGCGACACCGGCAAGGGGTTCCGGGCCGTGCTCAATCCGGAGGCGCGCGGCGGCATGGACGAGGAACTGGCAGAACTGATGAAGAAAACCAGTAACGGCACCGCCAGAGAATCCGAAATGCAGCGCATGGCCGAATTGCGCTCCTCGCTGCAGGCCAGGTTCATGACCCTGCCCCTGGAGGAAATGTTCCAGCTTTCTCCCGTGGAGCAGGGCGCACCCCGGCCGCCCCGGATTCTACAGAGCCTGCCCTGCGAGCACTGCGGGGAAAAAACCATGGAATCACGCACCCGGCGCTTTGCCGGCCAAACCCTCTGTATTCCCTGCTTCGGCAAGGTTGAGCAGAAGATCTGAACATCGTTTCTTTCGGCGCGGCAATGGGCGTCCGGCCTGACCTGGCCGTTTTCCTTTCGCCAACAGCGCCATGAAACCTGATTGACGCGCCCACGCGGCGCATCTGCACATGTACCGCATCACCATGACGGCCTGCCCGCCGTATGAGGGTCCGGTGCAGCCAACGGGTAACACGAATTTTCAATTCATCATCAACGGGGATTCTTGCCGTGCAGGGGAGCCGGAATCCATGGACACAACCAGCGCCGGGCAGCAAGGGGCGCAAAACTTTGGGGGGAAACAATGAGGCGTATTATCCCAGCGGTCATCCTGATGTGTGCAACCCATGCATGGGCTCAGGACCAGTCGGTCGAGACAACGACCATGGAGGAGATGGTGGTGGTGGGTGACAGAATTATCACCCCGACCAAACAGGCCAACGAGCAGGTCTATACCGGGACGGAAATCACCCGCAGCGGCATGGATCTGCCCGGAATCAAGGCCAAGACCAGTGTGTACGAGGCCATTGACCTGCTGCCCGGCGTGCAGGTCGAAAGCGTCGATCCCCTGGGCCTGGCGGTGGAGCAGAAGAACACCAGGGTGCGCGGCGTGCGCGGCTTTCTCGGGTCCATGACCGTGGAAGGTGTGCCCAACTGGGGCGGCAATCCCATGGGGCCGCGCGAATACATCTACGACACGGAAAACTTCGAGAGTATAGCCGTGTACAAGGGTGCCATTCCGGCCGCGCTCGGCACCGGCGTGGGCGCACGCGGCGGCGCGGTGGAACTGCGGCCCAGGTGGCCGGAAAAGGAGAGGGGGCTCGATGTTGATGCGAGCATGGGCAGCAACGCCTATACCCGCATTTTTTCACGGGTGGACTCGGGCAGCCTATGGGGCACGGACACGGCGCTGAGTGTTTCGGCTTCGCAGACCAATGCCGACAAGTGGAAAGGACCCGGCGACCTGGGACCGCGCACCAACGCCAATTTCATGGTCTCGCAGCCCTATCGTGGTGACGATGTCATCCGGCTTTGGGTCAATCACAACGAGGTGGAGCAGGATCTGTATCGGGCCCTGACCTACCCGGAAACCCAGAACCTCCACGACAATTACCGCAAAGATTTCAACGAAACGCGCACCGGCATCAGGGCCCAGGACATCAATTTCTACAAGAACAACACCGCAGATCATGCCAACACGGACCTGTTGGCCGTGATCCCCTACACCTTCAACGACATGTTCAAGGCCACGATCAAACCCTATTATTCAAACGAGGATGCCGAGATTTATCAGGGCGTGACCTCGCAGGGCGGTTCGGTGCAGAAACGCATCCGCGATATTGAACGATTCGGTGTCCTGTCGCAGGTGGACATGCAGTACGAACCGGTCCGTTTGGCGGTGGGCCATCTGTTTGAATCGGTGGACATGGTCATCAACACGGAGATGTACAACCCCGTGACCGGCGCCTTCAGCGGCCACGGCATCCGCACGGTCAACGACGGCAACGGGTATGTGAACAGTCCGTTCGCCAGTGTGGCGGGCAGCATGGGCGCTTTCGACTGGCAGGCCGGAATCAAGTATTTCCGCTATGACGAACCGGCCAGCAAGGGCTACACCTCGACCGCGCCGACCTATGTGCTGACCGAGGCCCCGGACCTGGCCCGGGACGAGAAAACCTACGACATCTGGCTGCCCACCCTCGGGGTCAGCTATCGCATTTCCGACATGTTCCAGCCGTATGCGAGCTATGGCCGCAGCCACATCCGTCCCTATTCCTATGTGCCGATCATCAATCTCTACAACCAGAACAGGACAAGATTCATCGCCGCAGGCGTGACCCTGGCGGACATGTTCGAAGGCTACGACATCGAAACCTCAGACAATTTCGAACTGGGGCTGCGCATCAGCCAGGCCCGTTTCGACATCACGCCGACCCTGTTCTATTCCCAGCACAAGAATCTGCTCACCACGGTCTACGATCCCCGGGTCCGGCTCAATTATCAGCAGAACGTCGGTGAGGCCACGGGATACGGATTCGAAGTGGCAACCAACTTCTATCTGACCGAGGCCCTGACCCTGTTCGTCAACCCGACCTTCATGAAGCTGACCTACGATAACGACCTGACCTTCCAGGGCAGCACCATGGCCACGGAAGGCAACCAGATCGTGGACACTCCCGAATGGACGGT
Organism: Desulfobulbus sp.; assembly: GCA_030602145.1. GTDB lineage: Bacteria > Desulfobacterota > Desulfobulbia > Desulfobulbales > Desulfobulbaceae > Desulfobulbus. Next base: position 2,743 of record JAUWAH010000053.1, on the reverse strand, counting down.
CAAGGCCGGCTTCATCTGGAAATACCATGATTTCGAAATTATTCCTTCCGTGCGCTATCTGGGCGAACGATATGGCGATGCCGAGCACAGGGAACAGGTGGACGATTACCTGGTGGTCGACCTGAGTCTGAACTACATCAATCGCCAGGTTTCCTGGGCCGATGCCATGAAGGTCTCCCTGAACTTCTACAACTTCTTCGACAAGGAGTACGTGTCCGTGGTCAACGCCTCGGACGATACCCGAGCAGGCAGCGCCAGCTATTTTGTGGGCGCGCCGTTCACGGCGGTTTTCAGCGTCGGCGTGGAGTTCTGAACCAGCGCCGTCGTTCGCACCGCCCATGGTCGCGAAACGATCAGGGAGTTCGATGGGGATGGTTTTGAACAACCGAAATTTCCGGCATAGACCCATGCATTTGACGCCTTTTTAAGAAAGATTGGGATTGGCTCTGCTTGTTTGACCAACTGATGGGCAGCCTGAAGTACTCTGGGTTTGTTACCCACCAGGATGACATGGGGAGCACCTGGATTCATCTTGGTGGTCAAGCAGGCACAGACAACCCTACCTTGTACCGTTGGCAGGTAGCTTTGCACACTGCCACCCAGCACCTCATGTATCTGTCTTCTTGTGTATGCCTCACCGATTTTGAACATTGGTCAGTGCCTTGCAATACGGTTTAACAATAAAAATTCTACTCCGCCTCAAACCCTTGGTTGCTGAACTTGAGTGTCCGGCTGTTCTCCGTGACGATGCGCACCACAGTATCCGGTACTCCTGCCGGCACCTCCGCTGAAATCTCCAGCGTCACTGAGTTCCGGGGATAACATATGCAACCCCAACCAACCTTTTTTTGGTGCAGATGGAGAGGGCAAACGATTGGAAGCGAGGCCACCGTCATCGAGACCACGTTCTGGTGACGGGTACGATCTTGCGCACAAGTTCCGAGTCTGACGGCGGCATCGGGGGTGCGATCCAAGCGGACCAAGGTGTGGCAGCGGGCATCGCCGGCACCGCCAGCGGGTCGAAGAGCAGGGCGGATGGCCAGAATATCGTCGATGAAAGTGGCTACTGGCTTGGTATTGATGGCGCGGTCCGGAAAACTCTCCCCTCGTGACTGGAGATGACGGCGAGATGCATTTTTTTGGTGGAGGGTCGAATCCTCCATTGGTTCCAGGGCTGTTGGACGTATAATCGCAAAAGAAGGGCTTCCTGGCCGGGGTGCCGACACCTCAGTGCAGTGGATGATCCGCTGAGCGCCCAAGAGGCTCTCTTGCGTTTCAAGTCATAATTCCAGGCGGTTCCATCATCTTACACACCATCAATAAAAGGAGCGGCGCGTATGTACAGATCGTCTCGTTTGTCCCCTCGTTTTGGCCTGACCGGAGTCATGCTGGTCCTGGCGCTTGTCCTGGCCTCCCCGGCGGGGGCCCAGAACGTCGCCCGGGAAAAAGCCGTGGACCGGCTAAATGCCTTCGCTTCGGAAATGCTGAAAAACCGGCCGCACTTCATCGGCTATCCCGTTAATCAGGATACGGAATTGGAGGGATTTTACACATGGTACCTGAAGAGCGGGCTTTACGAGGCGGCCATGAATAACGTGGGCGACCCGTTCAAGACCAGTTCGTCGCTCTTGAACAGCCACTCGTTCGAAAAGGAGGTTATCGACTATTTTGCGCCCAGATTCGGGTTCCACAAGGACTACTGGGGTTTTGTGACTGCCAGCGGCACCGATGGCAACAACCACGGAGTGTACTTCGGCAAGAAGGTTCTGCAGGCCAAATCGAACCTGCCGCCCATCGCGTACGTCTCCGAGGAGGCCCACTATTCGATCAAGAAGCTGGCCGATGTACAGGGTATCGAGCTGCGCCTGATCAAGGCCGACCCCATGGGCCGGATGGACTTGGCCGACTTCGAGGCCAAGCTTGACCCGACCCGCCCGGCCCTGGTGGTCATTGCCATGGGCACCACCTTCAAGGGTGGCATCGACAACCAGATGGGCATCGATGCCATACTGAAGAAGGTCGCTCCGCCGGCGGTGCACCGCCATCTGGATGCGGCTTTGTTCGGGAGCATCCTGGGCTTTTTGCCACCCCCGGCCAGCGACCTGGTCAACAGCGCCAAGATGGGCTTCGACTCCATCGCCATCTCCGGCCACAAGTTCTGGGGTCTGGACGAACCTGCGGGCATTTTTATCGCCACCAAGCATGTTCGAGACAACATCAATCCCTTCCAGGTGGCTTACCTCAAGGATGCCGTTCCTACCATCACCTGCTCGCGCAGTGCTATTTCGCCGCTGAAACTGTGGTGGAAGATCACGTTTTCCGAGCCCAATGTCTTTGAAAAGCAGGCTGCCCGGCTCATTGCCAACGCCGAGTATCTGCATGCGGAGTTGCAGAAACTGGGCATCAAGTCCTGGCTGAACGAGTATTCCAATACGGTCTTCTTCCAGCGGCCTGGCCAGGCGGTCATGGACTACTACGGCCTGGCCCCGGACGTGCACCCGGAACAGGGCGAGCTGGCCCACGTGTTGGTCATGCAGCACGTAAGCAAGGATCTGCTGGACGCGTTCATCGCGGATATGAAAAAGGATTTCGGCAAATAATTTGAGGCTTTTGCAAAAAGACGGTTGAGTCATTCCCGAGGTAGTCATCGGGAATCCAGTCCTGGAAAAATCAATGAGTTCTGGATTCCCGCTTTCGCGGGAATGACGAAAAAAACTCGTCAGCAGTTCATTTTGCAAAAGGC
>JAUWAH010000037.1 GCA_030602145.1 Desulfobulbus sp. | reverse complement strand
AGGCAGTGAACAGCAGCCCGTAGTTCGATGCCTGGGCGCTTGTCCCGTAATACTGGAGGGTGGTGGCCGGAAAGAGTACGAACATGGAGCCGAAGTTCCAACCGATGATTGCCGCCAGGGCAGCCAGCATGAAGGGAACGGAGCCTACCTGATAGAGGAGAAGGAATGCGCCTGCTTGCAGGGCAAAGAGGGTGACAAAGATTAGCTTGGTGCCGATCTTGTCAGCCAACGGTCCGATAAGGATCCGGACGGCGGCGTTGCCGATGGCCAGCGCGGAAACCGCATAGGAGGCGTTCAGGGTAATAGTGGCCGCAGCGTCCTTGGGGATGGTGGCGGTCACCTTCTTGAGTTCAGCCAGAGGCAGCGCCTTCAGGGCATCCATGGCCTGGCCCATATTCTTGACCAGATAATCCATCTCCATGGCTTGGATGCCGTACCGGGCTACCATGCCGACACACAACAGGCCGGCGAAGGAGCCGCAGAAATAAGCCGCATACAGCAGCCAGAACTGCGGGGTAGCCTTGCTTTCCTCATAGGTGTAGTCACGGAAGGCCTTGGGGCCGCCGGCGCCGGCGGCGGGAGCGGGCGGATTCCAGCCTTTCGGTTTATAGCCGGGAGGCGGCACTTTCACACACATGGCAGCGATGATGACCATGATGAACATGGCGATGCCGACATATTTAAAGACGGGAAGGGCGCTGCCGAAGTGGTTGATCATGCCGGCGGCCAGGGGGCCCATGATGAACGAACCGAGACCGAGGCCGACAACGGTGAAGCCGGTGGCCAGGGCGCGGCGGTCAGGCCACCACTTGGGGGCGGTGGCGATCGGCGGCAGATAAACGCAACCGCCGCCGAAGCCGGCGATGACGCCGTAGTAGAGATAGAGCAGGTAGAGTTGGGTTTTCCCGGCCTCCTTGGCGGCTTCGCCACCAGCGGCGATGACGGCGGGGTCGGGCGGGGTGATGGTGGAGACCAGGAAAAAGCCGAGGGACATGATAACGCCACCGAGAAGCACGATATTCCGTGGGCCGAATTTATCAGCTAGCCGGCCGGCAGGAAAAGTCATCAAACCAAAAACCAGAACAATGATTGCATAGGCAATCAAAACATCTGCCGCGGACCAACCGAATTGTTTTTCGAGAGGCTTGACGAAAACACTGAACGCATACAACAGTAAACCGCAAGTGGTGCTGCCTAAAAGACCTCCAAGTAGTGGTATCCATCTTGGAAAAGTAGTTTGCTCTGACATTTATGCACTCCCCCTTTTTTGAAATTGAGTTAGACTGCGTGTTGCGACGAGTACTTCGTGGCTTTTTCGGGCGTTCTCCTCCTTTTTTTGCTGAATTTTCTTGGGCTTGCCTGATATTTACCTGCTTCTTCTCAACGTAGCGGTGACTATAAATGAGTTGACAAGGGCTGTCAACGAACAAAATCAAGGGTTTTAGGCCGTTTTTTGTTCATTTAGTGCAATTCTTCCGTTTAAGCGAACCGAACAATGACGCCGCATTCAGTGCGAACAGCATGCGATTGCGCGTTATTCTGAGACCCGCCAGCCGGCTCCTCCTGGTCGGAGCCGCCTGCTGGCCGGTAAACTGAAAAAAGACTGATGGTTCAGGATTCGTTGGGGAAGGCGCCATCGGCTCAAACCACCTGTCGGTCACTGGCGACAGGTGGTGGGGTCCTGCCAGGGTTTATGAGATGGCACCGCAGCTCATGAGGTCATGGCGCAACCGATGCAGAGCAACCTCCTTGGCCTTGGCCTCGACCTCGACGGTGATCGCCAGGGGCAGCCAGCAGGGAGGCAGATCGTCGGTATCGATGAAATCGTGGTGGGGGCGGGGATTGCCGGTGTGCCAGCCCTCCTTGGGGCTGGAGAGGTGAAAGAGCGGCTCTTTCGTCCAGGTGGCCAGAGCCCGCTCGGTGACCTCCTCGATCGACAAGCCGTCACCCAGGCAGCGGTGGTGATGGACGTCATAGACAAAAGGGATCGAGGCGGCGGCGCAGAGGGGCAGCAGGTCGGCTGGGGTATAGATCCGGTCGTCGTTTTCCAGGGCAAGGCGGGAGCGGACCGCGTCCGGCAACCGATCGATTCGGCCGGCCAGTCGGCCCAGGGCGGCCTGTTTGTCGCCATAGGCGCCGCCGGCATGGAGGGTGATGACGTCGGCGCCGATCAGGTCGGCGACCTCGGCATGATACAGCAACTCATCGAGACTGCGGGCGGTGACATCTTCATCGGGCGAGGCAAGCAGGGTGAACTGGTCGGGATGGAAGCTGAGACGGATATCCAGCTCTGCCGCCCGGCTGCCGGCCCGGCCGTAGGTGGCCGCGATGGCCGCGGCGTCGGGCAGTTCGGCGAGCTGGTAGCCGAGCCGGGGATGGGTCTTGAGGGGAAAGATGCGGCTGTTGACCCGAAAGGCGTCAATATGGTTGCGGCCGCAGTAGTCGATGGCGGCCTCCAGGGCCTGACCGTTGGCCAGGATTGTCGCCGACAGGAGGGCCAGTTGGCGGCTGCGGTCGAACCTGCCCAGGTGGGCGGCCTGTCGAATGCCGAAACGGATCGGTTCATCCCTGAACAGACAGCATAGTCCCCAGCGGATGCCTGCGAGTCGGTTATTCATGAGGTTATTCATGACCTCCCTCCCTATGGATGACCGGTGCTGATGTCCGGATCGATGGTGCTTCCTCCACCGGTTCGGTGGTGTCGGGCAACACCATAAGCAGCAACGATCGGGCCGCAATGGCTTTGGGGTTGCCGGCGGAGGATAGCCGCTTTGGAGCCACCTTGGACTGTGCTTGCGTTGTCCATCACGGTCAACTATCATGGCGCATCCGGTGTTCCTTCTTCCGTTTTTATGAAGGTGCTGGTTCCGGCAACGGTGCCATGCCGGAATGCAGACCTTTCGTTGTTCGTTGCGGCCGGCCAAGCTGGTTCAGCCATGCCGGTTTGTCGTCATTCAAGGAGCAGTCATGGCCGACACCCTCTACATCGCCAACCTGGAAAAAGAAAGCGGCAAGCTGGTCGTCACCCTGGGGATGATGGAGCTGCTCTCCCGGCGGATCGATCACCTCGGCTTTTTCCGACCGATCATTCCGGGAGATGGACGGGGCGACAACGATATCGAGCTGATCAAGCAGCGATACAACATCAACCTGCGCTTTGACGAGATGGCCGGAGTCAGCCATGAGCTGGCCCGCACCATGATCGCCGAGGGCGAGGAATTGCTGCTCTTTCGGGAAATCGTGCGAAAATACAGCGAGGTCCGCAGGAAATGCGACTTCCTCCTCTGCGAGGGGCCCAACATCGTCAGCATGTCGGAGGCCTTTGATTACGATATCAGCATCCGCATCGCCCGCGAATTGGGCACCCCGACCCTGCACGTGGTCAACGGCCGCCAGCGCACTGTCGCCGAGATCGAGGAGAACATCGGCGTCGCCGAAAAAATTTATGAGCAGTACCAGTGCCCGCTGCTGGCGATCTTCGTCAACCGGATCGATCCGGCCCTGCTGGCCGAAGCTGAGAGCGAGATCCGCGCCCGCCACCGCGACAAGCCCTATCGCCTCGATTTCCTGCCCGAGATGGAAGGTTTCAGCATGCCGACCATGGAGGAGATCACCGAAGGGCTCGGCGCCCGCCACTTCAGCGGTCCCCGGACCGGTTTGCAACGCGATGTCCACTCCATCAAGGTGGCGGCGATGAGTCCGGCCAACTATATCGACTTCCTTGAGGAGGACGACCTGGTGGTCACCGCCGGCGATCGGCCGGACATCATCTTCGCCACCCTGGGGGCCATCGCCTCGCGCAACTATCCTTCACCGGCCGGTTTGCTCCTCTCCGGCGGCCTGGAGCCGAGCCCGTCGATGGTTCGGCTGCTCGACGGCATCAACGGCCTGGCCCTGCCCATCTATCTGATGGACGGCGACACCTACACCGTCGCCCAGCGGGCCGGCGAGATCCGGGGTACCCTGCGGCCCCACAACGAGCAGAAGATCAACCGGGCCCTGGGGGTGTTCGAGAGTCATGTCGACGCCGCCTCCCTGGAACAGCAGGTGATCGAGACGGTCTCCATCACCATGTCGCCGCTGATGTTCGAGTACTCGCTCTTCCAGCGGGCCAGGGGGGACCGCAGGCACATTGTCCTGCCCGAGGGGTGCGAGGAGCGTATCCTGCAAGCGGCTGAGATCCTCCGGTCCCGGGAGGTGGTCGACCTGACCCTGCTGGGTGACGAGAAGACCATCCGCAGCCGGGCCGCCACCCTGGGTTTGAAGTTGCAGGATGTGGCCATCGTCGACCCACGGACCTCGGAATGGCGCGACGAGTTCATCGAAAGTCTCTACCAGGCCCGCAAGCACAAGGGGGCCAGCCGCGATTACGCCCGCGACATCATTAACGATGTCAGTTATTTCGGCACCCTGATGGTGCACACCGGCCGGGCCGACGGCATGGTGTCCGGCTCGGTGCACACCACCCAGCACACCGTGCGGCCGGCCTTCCAGATCATCCGCACCCGCCCGGGGGTGCAGGTGGTGTCGAGCGTGTTTTTCATGTGCTTCGAAACCAGGGTGCTGGTCTACGGTGACTGTGCCGTCAACCCCAACCCCAACAGCGAGGAACTGGCCGAGATCGCCATCCGCTCGGCCGAGACCGCCGCCATGTTCGACATCAAGCCGGTGGTGGCCATGCTCTCCTATTCCAGCGGCGATTCCGGCCAGGGCGAGGATGTGGAACGGGTTCGGGAGGCGGTGGTGCTGGCCCGGAGGCGATGGCCGGACTTGAAGATCGACGGCCCGATCCAGTACGACGCCGCCATCGATCTGTCGGTGGGCAGCCAGAAGATGCCGGACAGCGAGGTGGCCGGCCGGGCCACGGTATTCATCTTCCCGGATCTCAACACCGGCAACAACACCTACAAGGCAGTGCAGCGCTCCTCCGGGGCGGTGGCCATCGGCCCGATCCTCCAGGGGCTCAACAAGCCGGTCAATGACCTCAGCCGGGGCTGTCTGGTGTCGGACATCGTCAATACCGTGGCCATCACCGCCATCCAGGCCCAGGCGGTGGACCGGCAACGGCAGGTGGCCACCAGCGCCGACTGAACCTCATCCCTTCCTGGCGCCACGGCTTGGGGCCGCAGCCCGCATCGGCAGGAATATTCCCATTTCCTTCAAGGAGAAACGACCATGAGCGAGGACAACAACGACATGCAGGAACTGCTGGCCCGGATCGACCGGGTGCTGAAAGCGGCCGGGGAGAACGATCTCGACGCCATCTACGACCATCGGGCCGTGATTGTCTCGATGTACGCCCAGGCGATGGTCGAGTTCCATTTCGAGGAGGAGCAGTTGGACTGGCTCAATGACCTGCTCGGCGCGGTGGAGTCGGACGACATCGCCGGCTGCCGTCGGCTGCTCGACCGGGAGGAGGAAACCGATACCATTTTTCTCGCCTCCCAGTTCGCGGCGGTGATGGCCGGTTTTTTTCACCACGACGAACTGCTGACCGTGGTCCAGGCCATCGGTTTGCAGGCCTTGATCAAGGGAATGGGGGAGTAGTCCGTTATGTCGGACTCCCGTGCTGCCAACGCGGCTGCGGCCTCCCGGCGGTCACCGGGCCGGATCCTGTTCATCGCCCCGACTCTGGAGGGCGGCGGGTCGGGTCGGGTGCTGCTCAATGTGGCCGAACTGTTCATCGACTTGGGCTACGAGGCGCATGTCCTGGTGCTGAAGGACATGATCGATTTCGATGTGGATGAGCGGATTCGACTCCGGGTTCTGGCCATCCCCGAAGCGATCAGCAAGCACAAGCTACTCCAGCACCTGGCGTTTACGGTCTTTTTCCGGTTCTATCTGCGCAGGCACGGTCCCTTTGCCCTGATTCTCTCCAACTACCAGTCGCGCTATCGGTTCGCTCCCGATGCGGTCGCCGAACGGCTGTTTTTCTGGATTCATGCCGACTACTGGAGCGACATCGCCGCGCTGCTGCCCACACGGCCGGACAAGGCGCGCCGGGAGATGGCGCGCATCAGGAAGTTTTACGACCATCGGCACCTCATCGCCGTCTCCGAGGCGGCCAAAGGAGCCCTGCTCGAAGGCAACAAGGTGGAGCCGAAAACCTGCCGGGTCATCTACAACCCTTTTGATTTCGGGAAAATCAGGGCGATGGCCGAAGAGCGCGTGGAGAACCTGCCCGTTGGGGACTATATCATTCATGTGGCCAAGTTCGACCGCTACAAGCGACACGACATCCTGCTGGATGCCTTCAGGCAGCTTGCTCCCCCGATACAATTGGTGCTGCTCGCCAGGGAGCACGACGACCTGAGGGCCCTGATCGATCGGTTCGACCTGCGCGACCGGGTGATCGTGGCCGGATTTCAGAAAAATCCCTATCCGTGGATCCGCGGGGCCAAATTGCTGGTGCTCAGTTCGGACTCCAGGGAAGCCCTGCCCACGGTCCTGATCGAGGCCCTGATCCTGGGAACGCCCGTGGTCAGCACCGACTGTCCCACCGGTCCCCGGGAAATCCTCGCCGGCTCCCTGGCCCGGTGGCTGGTCCCGGTGAACGAAAGCGGGGCAATGGCTGCAAAAATGCGGGAAGCCCTGGCCGGTGATTATTTGATTGAGGATCGGCTGCTGGAACGGTTCAGCAGCGGGGTGGTCATGGCACAGTTTGTCGAACTGGCGCGGCGTTGACGGACAGCGTTCCCCTGCCCGTCGGCGGCCTCGGAGTGATCAGCAGCAGTCGGACAGCACCTTGCGGCCCGTCAGCCGGTTGATCCAGGCGGCCAGAATGGCCACCGCGCACCCCACCCCCGGCGAGACCGTGATCGCCTCCACCGGACAGTTGCGGGCGCAGGCGCCACATTCCATGCACAGATCGGCATCGCGGAGGGCGAGCACGCCTTCATCGAGGGAAAAGAGGCGGTGCGGGCAGACCTGGACGCAGGCGCCGCAGCCCACGCACCGCTGCCGGTCGACCCGCAGGGTAACGACTCCGTCGATATAGCGATAACCGCGCATCAGCCGCCTCCGTTGGCCAGAAAAGGGGCGGCCAGCCACAACCCCAGGCCCAGGCAGGCAGCGGCCAGCTGCACCGGCAGGCCCCGCCGCATCTCGTATTCGACCCCGCTTGGCGAGGTGAAGGGGGTGGAGCCGGTGAATTGCATCGCCAGATAGGAACTGACCGTCGCGGTCCACAGCAGCATGGCCGCCTGTTCGATCGGCGTCAGGCGATGGGCGAACAGCAGCCAGAGGCAGAGGGCGACCGGCAGGACGGCGAGGATCCCCTTGATCCAGAACTGACGGCCGGGCAGCCGGGGCAGGGCCAGGGGGGTGAGCACGGCGCCGGCGCCGATGCCGGCAACGGTGGCCGCCAGCAGGATCAGGCCGCGCTCCAGGGCCGCTGCCGGTGAGAACAGCCCGGGGCCGATGCCGGAGAGCAGCGGGCCAAGGCAGAGCACCGCCAGGAGCGGCTTGGCCAGAAGGAAGAGTTCCACCGGGATCAGCACCGCCCGTTCGGCCATGGTGAAGGTGACCGTGCGCATGGTTTCGTCGGCCTGGTGGTCGTGGCGAAGAAAGGCGGGCAGATCCTCGGCCCGCACCGGCCCGAAGAGCACATCAAAGCCGCAGCCCCGACGCACCGCCCGGGCGGTCACGCCGGTGGCCGCCAACTGGGGCAGGATCAGGCGCCGATGGCTGACCACCTCGGCCAGCCGGGCCTGCTCGACACCCCGGATCACTTCCTCGCTGGAAAAGCTGCCCTTGCCGGCGGCACACCAGACATTGATGCCCCGGGTATCGACGACCAGCAGCCAGGCATCGATGTTGCCCAACCGATGGCGCAGGCTGTCGAAGGTGAGTTTGTAGTTGGCGGTGACCAGGACCGGTGAACCTGCACCGGGCGTCCCCACCGCATAGAGGCCGGGCGCGACCTTGTAGTTGCGGCGGATGAGTCCGATCCGGGCGCCGATGGTGCCCCAGCGATCGCGATGGCTGACGGTGGTCGCCACCCGGGGAATCGGCCCGACCGGCGTGGGGATGAACTCCTCGACAAAGGGGCAGAGCACATAGCCGGGCCGTTCATGGACCCCGGACCGGGGTTCCGGCTTGGGGCCTCAGCAGGGGGCGTCGGCCGGGGGCGGAACGAAAACGGGCAGATCAAGCCGGCCGGATGCGGTGGACAGGGGGTTGGGTTCGGTGGCGTGCATGGACAGTGGGTGCAAAGGGGATCGTGAATACCCGTCAACCATACCGCGGCCAAGGTTATCCGGCCAGTCTTTTCTCCCGCCCACGGTCGACTCGACAAACAGCGCCAAAACAGCTACCTTCACGCCCAGGACCTGTTGCTCCCCTTGCCTCGAACTCTTTCCGGGAGGATGCCATGCCCACTGCCGCCCACATCCTGCTCGCCAGCGGTCTGCTCCGTGAACGGTCCAAGGCCGCCCACCGGAGGCTGGCCTGCTGCACCCTCTGTCCCCGCCGCTGCGGGGTCGACCGGCTGGCCGGCGAGACCGGTCGCTGCCGCACCGGGGCCCTGGCGAGGGTCGCCAGCTACGGCCCCCATTTCGGCGAGGAATCCCCCCTGGTCGGCACCAACGGTTCCGGCACCATCTTCCTGGCCGGCTGCAACCTGGGCTGCTGCTTCTGCCAGAACTTCGACATCAGTCAGGGCGACGAAGCGGGCCAGGATGTGAACGATCGCGAGCTGGGCGCCATCATGCTCGAACTGCAGGCCATGGGTTGCCACAACATCAACCTGGTGACTCCCAGCCATGTGGTGCCGCAGATCCTGGCTGCCCTGATCCCGGCACTGGAAGGCGGTCTGGACATCCCCCTGGTGTTCAACTGCAGCGGCTACGAAAGCGCCGAAACCCTCGCCCTGCTGGAGGGTGTGGTCGACATCTACATGCCGGACGCCAAGTTCTGGCAACCGACGACCGGTGATCGCTATGCCCAGGCCCCGGACTACCCCGACCGGATGCGCGAGGCCCTGGTGATCATGCATCGCCAGGTCGGCGATCTGGTCATCGGTCCGGACGACATCGCCCGCTCCGGCCTGCTGATCCGTCACCTGCTGATGCCGGGCCGCATCGATGAAACCGAGGCAATCCTCGCCTTCATCGCCACCACCCTCTCCCCCGACACCTACGTCAACATCATGGCCCAGTACCACCCCTGCGGGCTGGCCGACCAGTACGAGGAGTTGCGTCAGACCATCAGCGGTGACGAGTACCGCCAGGCCCTGGCCATCGCTGCCCGCCTCGGGCTCACCCGGCTCGACCGCCCCGACTGGTCAAGGTTGCTGCGTCGCCTGAGGGGCTGACTCCTCCCCATTGCCCATCGTGCCGAATACCAACGGCCAGGGGGCTTGGTCAGTTTTCTTTTTGACGAACGGCGGCGCCGTGCTACCATGGTCCTATAACTGAATGTTCCCGTGGACCCGCATGCCACCGGAACCAACATCGTTCATGGAACCCCCCACGCCTCAATTCAGGAGAACGTGATGAATTTTGGAGCCTTTTTCGAATCGATTACTGCCTTTCTCGACTCAACCCACCTGCCGGAGCAGATCAAGGCGGTGGATTTTCCCGGCCTGTTCACCAACCCCTGGTTTCTGGTCCCCTTCATTCTTCTGGTCGGCTACCTGATCTACAAGAAGGCCTTTCGTGACATGATCATCCTCGGCGCCATCATGGGGGTTTGGTACGCCTCGGGGACACCCTACATGCAGACCCTGGTGGTCAACGGCGAGGTCCAGGTCACCAAGGTGCTGCCGGTGGTGTTCGGCGGCGCGGCCATCCTGGGGCTGATCATCTACCTGCTCCTTGGCCGCTCCGACTGAGCGGAAGGCCACATCCCCCGTCAGGAGAATCATGGAGTACCGCAACGCGATATTCATCGTCACCGAGGAGCGTTCCTGCCCGATTTACAATGTGGGTGAGGAATTCAAGGTCGACCAGATGGCGCTGACCGTTCCCGAGGGCAAGGCGGCCTGCCTGATGATGGTGCGGGAGTTGATGAAAGCCGTGGCCGAAAAGAGGAGCATGGAGCGCTTTTCTCCCTATGGGCTGCAACGGGTCAAGTTCGAATGCGGCGGCTGCACCGGCCTGATCCGGTTCGAGTTCAAGAAGGAAAAGGATTTCTCCACCCTCCAGATGAAGCTGCTGGCGGTTGCCGAGCAGAAGGCGCGGATGCGTCATCTGGACCGGTTTTACGATGTGCTCCGCACCCTGGACATCTTCGAGCCGCTCGACGAGGACAGTCTGCGCGACCTCACCGCCCAGTTGCAGCTCAAGGAATTCGAGGCCAACAAGGTCGTGCTCAAGAAGGGGGAGCCGGGGACCAGCCTGTACATCGTGCTCAAGGGCCGGGTGGCGGTCATCGGCGACGAGGGACAAACCCTGTCCGAAATGGGTACGGGCGATATCTTCGGCGAGATGAGCCTGTTGTCCGGCGAACCGGTCACCACCACCATCCACTCCCGGGAAAAAACCAGCCTGGCCACCCTGTCCAGCACGGATTTCAAACATGTCCTCACCCGGTATCCAGTCCTGCAGGTCTTCTTCTACCGGCTGCTGGTCGAGCGCGCCCAGGCCAACACCCTGCGGGCCGGCACCATCAGTTCAGGCATGACCGGCCGGCTGTCGGAAATCAACCCG
>JAUWAH010000435.1 GCA_030602145.1 Desulfobulbus sp. | reverse complement strand
CTGCGCAGGCCCCGCCGCAGGGGCAGGGCGGGAGCCATTGCAGGCGGTTGGCCGTGCCGATGCAGGTGCCGAAGCTCGATAGGCAAGCTGTTGCTCCACCGGGGAACAGCACCGCACTTCAGAGATGACGCCAAGGGAGCGGGCGGCTTTTCTGGTGCGACCGGCCTTCCCGGTTCATGGAGCAGAAACGGCAAATCCCCCGGCCGCAGGGACACGGGGGAGCAGTGACCGCACCAGCCGTTGCCATGGGCCGGGGAACCGTCTGCCCAAAGTCGGCCGGGTGATAGGGCCGGGCTGGTTATTTGGTGCTCACCGGCACCTGCCGCTTCTCCTTGTTGACGTACTTGAAGAACACCGGAAAGGCGACAAAGAAAGCGACGCAGATCAGGTATTCAACACCTTTAATGTGCGAGTAGAAGTCAACCAGGGTGTGCAGTTGCTTCATCATGCCGGTGGCCAGCATGTACTGGCGGGCCAATTCGCTTACCTGCCAGTTCACCTGGTGCAGGGCGCCGACAAAGGCCGCCGAAACCCAGAGGACCACCAGGCCGCCGAATCCGGCCATGATGGCTGCCACACGTTTGTTGCTTGTGCTCTCAGACATTGTTTCTTCTCCTTGTTGCGTTGACGGTATCAGTTGCATCAGTGACCGGTAATCGCACTGATGTATCCTCGGATCAGAGTGGTGAGTCCACCGCTGGCCAGGCCGCCGATCAGGCAGGCCAGAGCCCAGGCACCGATCAGTCCGGCCATGGTCATGACGACCCGGACGGTGAATTTGGAAGTTTCCTGGGCGACATCGGTCCTGGACTCTGTCTTGTTGATGATTTGCGTGGTCATGGTGTCCTCCTTGGGGTCGGGTCTGTTGTGCAACACGTTGTCTTGCCCAAGAAAATGCAGATGTGATGCCAGGGCGCGCACAGGGGAAAAAACGGGTTGTTTTGTTAGTTAACCATCTTGTTTTAAAAGAAATTTAATGAAAAGCCCGGCGCGGTTCCTTTAGCCAGGTTGTGCCACGCTATTGTGGTACCTGTTACCGCTGACAACAGGATCGTGGCAAAACGGTGGTGGAGCTGTGGCACGGTCGGCACGCTTGTGTTGCGGCTTGGAGCGGATAGGTCCTTCGGGCCAGCCCTGCTGGATCAAGCGGCGGACGGCGAGGTCAGCGTCGGTTCAGGAGGCCTTTTGGCGCAGCGGCAGGTGGAGAACCAGGAAGGAGATTCCGGTGGAATCGTCAAGGAGGAGGGAGGCGCCTTGCTGCTGCAACAGTTGGGTGCAGAAGGCCAGCGTTGGCCAGCCCGGTTCAGGGTGATCGTCCATCCAGAAACCGGTGCTGTTGGCGAAGAGGAGCGTCAGCCGGTCTTGATGGCCGGGTTCGATCCGTCGTTCGAGGGTCAGTCGTTTTTGAACCTGTTGATCGGTTGACGAATGTTTCAACACCCTCCGCCCCCACTGCACCATGGTGCACAGCACCAACCAGAGATCGCCGGCGGCGACCGAGGTTTCCGCGTCGCCGTCATGGGGCAGAACGAGGGTGATGGATTCGGCGGCCAAGGATTTTTGAAACACCAGGTTCAGCAGGTCCAGCAGGGCCCGCAGGGAGAGCCCGGCGTCACGGCCCGAATGCCACTGGCCGATCCGCTGCAAGGCGCCGATCAACGCGGCGGTTTTCCGGGCCTCGACAACCAGTGAAGGAAATATGGCGGCGGTGGTCTCACGGTTGCCGCCCTGATCATTGAGGTCGATCAGGGCCTGGATGTAGTTGATGACACCGTTGATGCGGTTGGTCAGCTCGCTGGCCAACTCGGCGCTGAGGCAACCGGCGGCGGCGGCGCGGTGCAGGGGGATCGACTGGTGCAGGGCGAGATCGGCAGGGCGAACAGCAGCGGTCATCCCCTCCCCCGGGGAACCGGTGGCCCTGGTGAGCACTTCCCGAACGCGGCCGACCAGGGTGTGGAGCGAGCACATCGCATCGCCTTCACCGCCTTCCTCCTGATGCGGTGCGGTCAGGCGGCAGAGCGCCAGCATCGGCCCTGCCAGGCTGCGGTTGATGAGGTAGAGGAGGGTGCAGGACAACACCACGACCAGCCCCAGGGCGCCGGCGATGATCTTGTGCAGGCCGAGCAGGATGAACTGGGTGTGGTCGCTGAGCATGATGCGAAACTGCTGCAAGCCGACGTTGACGTCGTTCAAGGTGTGCACCAGTTCAGCGGCTTCCCGGACTCTTTCCTGCCGCAGTTCCTGAATGGCCCTCAGTCGGACCTCCAAGCCGACCAGGACGACCCGCGAGGGCAGGTGGGCTTTCATCCCTTCGGGAACCAGGATGTTCCCGGTCAACTCCGTCACATCTCTGTCCAGGTGCTGCAACGTATCGCCAACGGTATGCAGGTTGATCTCATCCCCCCGCATCAGGGATTCGTTGAGATGGTCTTTGATGGCGGTGAACCGGAACAGCAGCCGGTCGCCGGCTGCAACGGCCTGGCTGCACTGGTTATAAAGCAGGTACTGGCGCAAACCGAGGGCGCCGATCACGGCAAGAAAGAGCAGCACCGCCCAGGTGATGCCGACAAACAGCCGGTTCAGGGGCCAATGGAGCCATCGCCACCGTCCCATACCATCATGCGTCGGCGACCTCATTGTTTATCTCCTCCGTGGGCAGCGGATTCCGGCGAGGGCAAAGGCATGACAGAAACCGGAATCCGCTGCCAGGTGAGGCTTTTGCAAAAAGACGGTTGAGTCATTCCCGAGGTAGTCATCGGGAATCCAGTCCTGGAAAAATCAATGAGTTCTGGATTCCCGCTTTCGCGGGAATGACGAAAAAAACTCGTCAGCAGTTCATTTTGCAAAAGGC
>JAUWAH010000200.1 GCA_030602145.1 Desulfobulbus sp. | reverse complement strand
GCCTTTTGCAAAATGAACTGCTGACGAGTTTTTTTCGTCATTCCCGCGAAAGCGGGAATCCAGAACTCATTGATTTTTCCAGGACTGGATTCCCGATGACTACCTCGGGAATGACTCAACCGTCTTTTTGCAAAAGCCTCTTCCGACATGTTGACACGCGCCGCAAGGAGAATCGCCCGTCATGATTCCGGAGCGTTCCCGCTGCGGCCGATAGGACCGCACCAGATGTCGTGTCTTATGACAAGGGCTCACAAGCGGCCAAGACGCATCGACCGTGATGGCAAGCGACTCGACGGGCCCAAACAAAAAAGCCGGCTCACTCCGGAGCCGGCTTGAAACACACTGCCGCGATGCGGTTACTTGCCGCCTTTCTCGATGCTCAACTCCTTGGTAGCGGCAAACCATTTCTGGGCATTGCCCGGATCATCCTTTCTGCCGTAGGGCAGATACCACACTTCGACATCCACACTAAACTCGTTGGCCAGGATAGTCCGGACCAGTTTGCCGTCCTTGGTTGCTTCTGTGTAGACCGGGATCGCAAACTGCTCCTTGACCGTCCGCTGCGGCGGCAGGCTGCTGTCGCGGATCATACCGGTCTTTTCATAGGGCCCGCGGCCCATCTTGTCGCCCCGTCCGAACTGCTGTGGAATGGGCATATAGATTTTTTCGCTGGTGTAGAACGCCTTGCCATCTTTTGTTTTCGCGGTCACATACAGGACCACCCGGTTGGGGGTCGGTCAGCCGTCGGGGATGGCATGTCCCGCTTTGTTGGTGAGTTCGACGGTGACATTGGCCATCGGCGTCATGGTGGTGCCGTCACGCCATTGCAACGCCTGGGCGACAACATGCACATCCAGGGCCATCTTGGCCATCGCCGGATCGCGGTAGCTCTGCATATTGTGGCCGAGTTTGCTTTCATGCATGTGGCATTGCTGGCAGGTTTTGTTCCCGCCATCGGGCACATAGGCAAAGAGATGGGTGCCGTAGAGGGTGGCGCATTGGGTGGGATTGTCAAGTTCGAGATTCGGCCCCAGACCGTGGCACTGACCGCAGAGAATCGATTCCTTCATGATCCTGCTCTGCTTCATGACCGGATAGCCGGGGTCGTCATGGTTGCCATCTTTGCTGCCGTAGACCGTGCCCGGCTTGGGATAGCCATCGGTCCATTTATGCACCACGGCATTGCGACCGTGGCAAATGGTACAGCCGATGTTCAGGCTCAGGAGCGCCTGTTTGGCCTTTTCGTCGCCGTGGTCGGCAAAGGCATAGACGTTTTGAACAATCTCCCTGGCCACGCTTTCCTCAGCCTCCTGAAGCTGGGGAAGATGGCATTTGGCACAGGTCATCAGGTGTTTGATGCCGACATCCTCCGGGTTTTTCACTCCGGAATAGGGCCACTCCTTGAACCCATTTTCAATCGTGGTTTTGATGGTGGCCGCTGTTCGGCCCACCTCGGCCGGGCCGAAGATCGAGCGGGCATGCAGGGACTTGTGCCACTGGTCGTACACTTCGGGATGACATTCCTTGCATGAACTCGAATCATGCATGGCCGCGAGTTCAGCAATGGTTTTCGCTTTTTTCTCCTGTGCGGCCTGGGCGCTGGGCAATGCCAGCGGCACCGCCAGGGCGAGCAGAAGAATTGCCTGGGTGCGTAATCGCATATTCCCTCCTCGTGTAATGGTTGTGTGGACAGCGTGGATCCCTCAACCGTATGTCGTATGTGCTTCACCTCCTTGTTGTAATATGTTTGATTGACCCGGATGCTCAACCGGCCTTAGGCGAACACCGGTCAATACCAATGGAATATATACCGGTTATGGCGAAGAAAATAAAGACCACATGATTGATTGCCGTGACTCGGGTCGGAGCCAATCTCGCCATTGAGCTATCCTTGTCAATCACGGCAGGCGAGAGAAATGTGAACTCAGCATGATTCAATCGATCCGTCACCTCTTTTGTCACCTGAGGCTTTTGCAAAAAGACGGTTGAGTCATTCCCGAGGTAGTCATCGGGAATCCAGTCCTGAAAAAATCAATGAGTTCTGGATTCCCGCTTTCGCGGGAATGACGAAAAAAACTCGTCAGCAGTTCATTTTGCAAAAGGCTCACCTATTATTCGATTCTTCGCGGCGGTCATCCTGGCGATGTCCCGGTAACGGAAGCAGTCGGTCAGGTGATCGTTGACCATCCCTGTCGCCTGCATGAAGGCATAGCAGATGGTCGAACCAACGAAGTTGAATCCGCGTTTTTTCAACTCCTTGCTCATCCTGTCGGATTCCTTGGTCTGGGCAGGTATTTCGGTGAGATTTCTCCAGGCATTTTGACGCGGCACGCCATCGACGTAACGCCACAGGAATGCATCCAGCGATCCGAATTCCTCGCGGATTGCGAGCACGGCACGGGCATTCTTGATGGCCGATTCTATCTTGAGGCGGTTTCGAACGATACCGGGGTCGGCCAACAAGCGGTCGATGTTGTGTTGGGTATAGGTGGCAATACGTTCATGGTCGAAATTGTCGAATGCCTGGCGGTAGTTGGCTCGTTTCCTCAAGATGGTCAGCCAACTCAACCCGGCCTGAGCGCCTTCGAGGAGAAGAAACTCGAAGAGCAGACGGTCATCATGGACCGGTACGCCCCATTCTTCATCATGATAGGCCATGTAGAGTGAATCGTTGCCACACCATGCGCATCGATTGATCATGTCGGTTCCTTGACTATAAGGTGTCGGGACGATTATCCTTGGGCGGGGGAACGATCGAAACAACCGCCACCCGGAAGATCCGTCCTGGTTCAATATCTGAGCACCGGACACGCTCTTCACCCCGATGAAATGCACTGGTGCTCAAGGTTCGCCCTTTTTTGCCAGCAGCCTCAGATTTGGTGCTTTTCTGCTGGCCAGGTGGCAAAAGGAGCAGGGTGGGCGGGTGCCGAACCAGGTCCGTCCGCCCGCCGGGCGTGCTGCTCAGCCCCGGGTACCAAACCATCTCGGCCCTGAGCTGTCAATCTGAACCAATGGAGCAATCTCATGAGTCTATTTGCCGTCAATCCGGATACCTGCAACCGCGACGGCCTCTGTGCCGCCGTCTGCCCCCTCGGCATCATCGACTGGCAACAGGGAGCACTGCCGGCCCCCGGTGACGACGCCGAGACAATCTGCATTCGCTGCGGTCATTGTGTGGCGGTTTGCCCGACCGCCAGCCTCGATCACCGGGACATGCCGGCGTCGGCCTGTGCGCCGGTGCGGCCGGAGTTGGCCCTTACTGCCGAGCAGTGCGAGCAGTTCATCCGCGCCCGCCGCTCCATCCGGGTCTACAGGAAGAAACCCGTGGAGCAGGAGCGGTTGGCCCGGTTGATCGACATGGCCCGCTTCGCCCCTTCGGGGATCAACTCCCAGGGGGTGCGGTGGCTGGTTATCGCCAATGGCGAGGAACTGCACCGCCTGGCGACCATCGTCATCGACTGGATGCGCTGGCTGAAGACCGATATGCCGGCGGTTGCCGCCAGCCTCCATGTGGACCGGGCCATTTCCCGCTGGCAGGCCGGGCAGGATGTCATCCTGCGGGGAGCGCCGGCCCTGATCGTGGCCTACGCGGAAAAGGACAACCGCATGGCGCCCACCACCTGCACCATTGCCCTGACCACCCTGGAACTGGCAGCCGCCTCCCTGGGGCTTGGCGGGTGCTGGGCCGGATATTTCCATGCCGCCGCCACCACCTTCCCACCGATGATCGCCGCCCTGGGATTGCCGGAGGGCTTTCAGCCCTACGGCGCCATGATGGTCGGCTACCCGAAGTTCGCCTACCATCGGTTACCGACACGGAACACGCCGATGATCGACTGGCGGATGTGAATCGGTCCAGCGAACCGAGGCCAGGGTGGGGGAGAGCCGCATCCAGCCATCCTGCCCGGCCGCATTCTGCACAGAGCATCGACACGGGAGATATTGTATACGCCGCTTGCGTAGTCGATATCAATGCTTACAAAATGACCGTTGTCGGTTTCCATTGTCATCAAATCTGCCCCGTGAGAAACACATGCGCACCAACAAAGTTTCGCAGAACCCACCAACCGCCGCCTGGCACACCATGGATGCCGGAGCGGTTTTCCAGACCGTTGCCAGCAGCGAATCCGGACTGAGCACCGAGCAGGCCCGGGAACGACTGCACCTCCATGGTCCCAACCAGATTATAAAAAAATCGAAAGAAGGTGTGCTTCAACTCCTCTTGCGGCAGATCAACAACCCTCTGATCTATGTGCTGTTGGGTTCGGCCGCGCTGGCCATTGTGCTCGGCAAGGTGACCGACGGCCTGGTGGTCCTCTCGGTGGTGCTGATCAACTCGGTGATCGGTTTTATTCAGGAATTCAAGGCAGGACGGGCCATCGAGGCCCTGTCGGCCATGGTGCCGCACAATGCGATGGTGGTCCGCGACGGCAGCAGCGTGATGGTGCCGGCGGTCGAACTCGTGCCGGGCGACGTGGTGATGCTGGCCGCGGGCGACAGCGTGCCGGCCGATATGCGCCTCGTCACCCTGAAGAATCTGCAGGTCGAGGAGGCCGCTCTTACCGGCGAATCGGTGCCGGTGGAAAAATCGGTGGCCCCGGTCGCCGCCGAGGCTGTGCTGGGCGACCGGACCTGCATGGTCTACAGTTCCACCCTGGTGACCTCGGGCACGGCCACGGCGGTGGTGACCGGTACCGGCATGGCCACCGAGCTGGGCCGGATTTCCGACATGCTCGACAGTGCGGTGACGCTCGATACCCCGCTCACCAAGAAGCTGGCCGAGGTCAGCCAATGGATCACCATCGGCATCATCGTCATCTCAGCCGTCATCCTGGCGGTCGGCGTCAAGCGGGCCCTGGATATCGCCATCCCGCTCGGTGCCGCCCTCAAGGAGACCCTTATCTTCGCCATTGCCCTGGCGGTCGGCGCCATCCCCGAAGGCTTGCCGGCGGTGGTGACCATCGCCCTGGCCATCGGCGTGCAGCGGATGGCGCGGCGCAATGCCATTCTCCGTCGTCTGCCGGCGGTAGAAACCCTGGGTTCGACCACGGTCATCTGTTCCGATAAAACCGGCACCTTGACCTGCAACGAGATGACGGTCACCGAACTGGTGACCGAATCAACCATCTGCCGGATAAGCGGCACCGGCTACGAACCGACGGGAACCTTTGTGGTCGATGGCCAGCCGGCAACCGAATTGCCCGAATCCATGCGCGACCTGCTGATCAAGTCGGTGCTGTGCAACGATGCGGGCCTGCGGCAGGACAACGGCGGGTGGACCATCACCGGCGATCCCACCGAGGCGGCCCTGCTGGTGGCCGCCGCCAAGGCCGGCCTGTGGGCCGAGGAGATCAACAGCCGGTATCCGCGATTGGATGCGATTCCCTTTGCCTCAGAACATCAGTTCATGGCCACGCTCCACGGCGGCGAGGCACCGATGGTGGTGCTTAAGGGCGCGCCCGAGGTGGTGTGGCAACGGTGCCGTC
>JAUWAH010000472.1 GCA_030602145.1 Desulfobulbus sp. | reverse complement strand
CGAGCCATGAAGCTACTTGTCTGCGTCAAACAGGTCCCGGACGCCAAGGATGTCCGGCTTGACCCAAAAACCAACACCCTCGCCCGGGAAGGGGTCGAGTCGATCATGAACCCCTATGACCGCCATGCCCTGGAAGAGGCGGTCGCCATCAAAGAGGGGCAGGGCGGCACAGTGACGGTGATCACCATGGGACCGCCCCAGGCCGAAGCGGTGCTCCGCGAGGCCATTGCCTGCGGTGCCGATGAAGCAGTGCTGGTGTCCGATCGGGCTTTTGCCGGAGCCGACACCTGGGCGACCTCCTACACCCTGGCCAGAGCCGTGGAAACCCTGGGGGGCTTTGATCTGATTCTCTGCGGCAAGCAGGCGATTGACGGCGATACCGCTCAGGTCGGCCCCGGGTTGGCCTGCCGGCTTCGCCTTCCCTATGCGGCTTGCGTGCAAAAAACCAGGCAGGTGACCGGAGAGGTTATCGAGGTGGAACGGATGATGGACGACGGCTTTGATGTCCTCCGGTTGCCCCTGCCGGCCCTGATCACCGTGGTCAAGGATATCAACGAGCCGCGGGTCGCCTCGCTCAAGGGCAAGATGAAAGCAAAGAAAGCCGCCATAGTGCAGTTTTCTGCCGCCGACATCGGTGCCGATCCCCGCTCCATCGGCCTGGCCGGTTCCCCCACCCAGGTGGTGCGGGTTTTTTCGCCGGAACCGCGCGGCGATCGAAAAATCTTTTCTGGGAGCGTTGCCGAGCAGGTCGATCAACTGGTTGCCTGCTTGAAGACGCACCTGTAAAGCGTCTCCGTTTCATGGACAAGAGGGTGTCGGTTGTATGCTGATTATCGATTGCGAAAAATGCAGTGGTTGTGGCCTGTGCGAATCCAGTTGTGCTTTCGGGGCCATCAGTGTCCAGGGGGAGTGCGCCGTGGTCAACGAGGCCTGCACGCTGTGTGGCGCCTGCGTGGAGAATTGCCCCGAACAGGCCCTGCGGATTGAATTGGCGGAGAAACGGCTCCAGGCCGATGCCGACCAATACGCAGGGGTCATGGTCTTCATTGAATACCGGCACGGTCAGATTGCACCGGTGAGCTATGAATTGCTGGGCATCGGCCGCAAACTGGCCGACAAGCGCGGCGTTCTGTTGAGCGCCATTCTCCCCGGTGGATGCGTGACCCCCCATGCCGACAGCCTGATTGCCGCCGGCGCAGATGTCGCCCTGCTGGTTGAGCACCCGATGCTTGAACAGTTCCGCGAAGACATCTACGCCGCCATCCTCGAGCAGGTAATCCGAGAACGCAAACCCGAGGTGGTGCTTGCCGGTGCCACCGCCATCGGTCGTTCGGTGATCCCCTATGTGGCCACCGCCATCGACGCCGGGCTGACCGCTGACTGCACCCGTCTGGAGATCCGTGATGAGGACGGCATGCTCCTGCAGACCCGGCCGGCATTCGGGGGCAACATCATGGCCACTATCGAGTGTCCCCATACCCGGCCGCAGATGGCCACGGTCCGGCCCAAGGTGATGGCACCCGCCATACCCGACCCGACCCGGACCGGTGAGGTGATCCAGGTGGAGATGGATCCGCAGTTCCTCCGCTCACAGGTCGAGGTGCTGGAAACGGTGATCAACACCGAGGACCAGGTCAACATTCAGGAAGTGGAAGCCCTGGTTGCCGGCGGCAGAGGACTCGATTCGGCCAAGGGATTTGAACTGATCCGTGAGTTGGCCGGCGAGTTGGGAGGGGCTGTAGCCGCATCCCGGGCCGCGGTCGATTCCGGTTGGATCCCCTATCCGCATCAGGTTGGCCAGACCGGCAAGACGGTCAGCCCGAAAATCTACATAGCCTGCGGCATTTCGGGAGCGGTCCAGCATGCGGTGGGGATGCAGTCCGCGGAAATCGTGGTGGCCATCAATCGCGACAAGAACGCGCCCATTTTCGATATCGCCACCTATGGTGTGGTAGGCGACCTGTATGAGGCGGTGCCTCTGTTGATCAAACGACTGCGGGAGATCAAGAAATGACAGCGGAAAACAAAATTGCTCTGGTGACTGGCGGCAGCCGCGGCATCGGTCGGGCCATCTGCGTCAGGCTGGCCTCCATGGGGGCGACCGTCGGCATCAACTATGTGGCCAATCCGGCCGCTGCCGAGGAAACTCTGCGTCAGATCGAAGCAAACGGCGGCAAGGGATTCACGGTTCGCTTCGATGTTGCCGATGGCGAGGCGGTTCAGGAGCAGATTAAAGAGGTCATCGCCGCCCATGGTCAGATCGACATTCTGGTCAACAACGCCGGCATCACCCGTGACGGCCTGATGGCACGGATGAAAGAAGACGACTGGGATAGTGTCCTGGCGACCAATTTGAAGGGTGCGTTTCTTTGCAGTAAGGCAGTGATGCGCACCATGATGAAAAAACGGTGGGGACGGATCATCAATGTTTCATCGGTGGTCGGTTTTGTCGGCAACAGCGGCCAGGTCAACTACGGTGCCGCCAAGGCGGGACTGGTCGGCCTGACCAAGTCCATGGCCCGGGAATTGGCCGGACGGAATATCACCGTCAACTGCGTCGCTCCAGGGTATATCGTT
>JAUWAH010000250.1 GCA_030602145.1 Desulfobulbus sp. | reverse complement strand
TGGTCCCTACCACGAGCCGAACCTCCGCTCGGCTCGTTTTTTGTGCTCTACCGTGTGCGGTCATGGCGGATTCGCGATTTCTGGGCGGCGGTCGCGGTAATCCGGGGCGGGAGTATCATCTCACCCGGCACAACATCGGTTTTTTTTTCATCGATCACTTCGCCGGTTTGCACGGTTGGCAGGTCGAGACCCGGAAGATGCAAGGTCTCTGCTGCCAGGGGCGTGCCTTTGGCGTTCAGATTCTGCTGGTTAAGCCGCAAACCTATATGAATCGTTCCGGCGAGTGTGTCCGGTCTTTTCTCGATTATTACAAAATACCCTGTGCCCACCTGCTGGTCCTCCACGATGATATCGATCTGCAGGCGGGTCGTATCAAGATGGTCGCCAGGGGGGGGGCGGGTGGCCACAATGGGGTCCGTTCCATCACCAGCCATCTCGGCAGGCAGGACTTTGCCCGCATGAAGATCGGCATCGGCCGGCCGATGGCCGAGGCCGAGGGTGCGGTCCAGCCGGTTGAACAGTTTGTGCTATCACGGATGAGCACGGAAGAGCAGGACCTTTTCTCCCGGCGGGCGCCGTTGGTGGAGGAGGCGGTCGCCCTGTTCATCGGGGAGGGAATTGATGTCTGCATGAACAGGATCAATGGTCGCTGAGGTGTTGCCCAGATTTCTGTACGCGGGCTATTTGCCGTCAAGGCCACGTCCGGCGTCGGTAGACAACAGATATCAATGAGAGTTTCCCCGGTACCATCATCTTTCTTCCTTCTGGGATGAGACAAACTTTGCTCCGAACAAAAAAATATGGTACTCTAATGTTTTAAGAATGCGCGCCGACGGTGGAGTCGGCGCCGGTTTCTCTTGTTTTCGGAGGAGCAGGTGTTTTCAGAAGGAGATATGGCGGTCTATCCGGCTCATGGTGTCGGGCTCATCGAGGCCATTCAAACGCAAACCATCGGCGGCGTTGACCAGCGATTTTACGTGATGAAAATCCTGGACAACGACATGACGATCATGATTCCGATCGCCACCAGCGCCAATGTGGGGCTGCGGGCCATCATTTCCAAGGAGGAGGTGGCCAAGGTCATCGACATCCTCAAGGAGCGTGACGTCAAGATCACGGCGCAGACCTGGAATCGCAGGTACCGGGAATACATGGAGAAAATAAAAACCGGCTCCGCGTTTGAAGTGGCTGTGGTGTTGCGCGATCTTTTCTTGCTCAGGGAAGACAAGGATCTTTCCTATGGTGAACGCAAGATGCTGGATACCGCTAAAAGCCTGCTCATCAAGGAACTGTCGCTGGCCAAACAGATGGAAGAGGCGAAGATAGAAAAACAGATCGAAAAACTCTTCTGCTGAAAACCGGCGCCCTCTCGGTCGCCTGACAGGCGCAAGCCGCCGAACCCATGGCCGAGCACATCTTAATATCACCGGCTATCTATGCCGTTGCCTCCAGAGAGGCTGGGCAGCGGCTCGATCATTTTCTCATTGATCGACTTACCGGCCACAGTCGTTCGACGATAGGCAAACTGATCATCGCCGCCCATGTCCTGGTGGACGGTTGCCAGGTCAAGGCCGGAAGACGGTTGCGGGAGGGCGAGGTCGTTTCGGTCACCATTCCTTCCCAAGCCCCTTCGGAACTTGTTCCCGAGCCGATCGATTTTTCCATCCTGTATGAGGATGCCCATCTGCTGGCAATCAATAAACCGCCAGGGTTGGTGGTACATCCCGGCTCCGGGCACCGTTCAGCCACTCTGGTGCACGGCTTGCTGCATAGGTGTCGGGATTTGCCTGGAGCTGATGCGCAACGACCAGGCATTGTGCACAGGCTGGACAAGGACACCTCGGGAGCGCTGCTGGTCGCCAAGACCGAGCAGGCTCTTCGCGCCTTGATGGCCGATTTCAAGCAGCGAAGAGTTCGCAAGACCTACCACGCACTGCTGCTGCGTTGCCCAAAGGAGAGCGCTGGCAGGATAGTCGCTCCCATCGGCAGGCACCCCGTCGACCGGAAAAAGATGGCGATCCGCCCCGAACAGGGAAGATACGCGGCAACCGCCTGGCAGGTGCTCGAATGCTTCTCCAACGGCTGGTGCTGGGCTGAGATCGGCATTGAGACCGGCAGAACACATCAGATCCGGGTGCACATGGCTTCTCTGGGTGCGCCGGTTCTGGGCGATGTACTGTACGGTGGGGCGGCAGGCCGCCATGATCCTCTCAGGCCGGTTCGTCAGATGCTGCACGCCAGTACCCTCGATTTTCATCACCCCCTGACCGGGGCGGCGATGTCGTGCACAGCTCCCCTGGCAGAAGATATGCGCCATCTTTTGGAGGTGTTGCGCGGATGACGGAATCTTCTTTTCTTCTTGGCATAACCGGCGGCATCGGTTCCGGGAAAAGCAGTGTTGGCCGTTTGCTGGCCTGCTACTGCCTTGCCCCCCTGATTGATGTCGATGGGTGCTGCCGGAATCTCATGGAGGTTGATCAACCGGGTTGGCTTGCCCTGCGCACGGCTTTGGGAGATCGTTTCTTCCAACCCGACGGCAGGCTCGACCGGGTGGCCTTGCGGCACCATCTCTTCGCCGACGATCGGATTCGCCACCAGGTCGACGCGCTCATCCATCCTTTGGCCCGCGAGGCGATGCTGACCGAGGTCAGGCGTCTGGGCAAGCCGCTGGTGTTGGTCGAGGTTCCATTGCTCTATGAAGCGGGGTGGCAGGAGGATGTCGACGCGGTCTTGGTGGTGTATGCTCGGCGCGGCGCCAGGTGCTGCCGGATCATGGCACGTGATGGGGTTTCGCGGCGGGAGGCGACCAAGGCCATTGCCGCCCAGATGAGCCTGCGCGACAAGGCGGCGCGCGCCGACTTCGTTATTGACAACAGCCATGCCTGGAGTATCACTCGCACCAGGGTCGTTTCCCTGGGAAATGCGCTCTCGGAGCGGTTTCCGGTCTAATTTTGCCAAGAAAGTGCTTGACAGTCGACCGGGAAACAAATATCTAACAGGTACATCTCAACAGATCAGATTCATTTGTGTCTGTCGTTTTTTTGTTCTGCAATTTCACGAATACAATATAATCGATTCTCTTGAATCAAAGGGTGCGCTGAATACAGAAGCTGCACCGTTCGGATACCTGTTTGCAATAAGGTTAGTCTCTCTCTTTTTATCCACTCGGCATCCGTACATTAACCTCACGCCCATTTAATCCTTTTTGGAATTCTAATTCTCAATCGAGACAACGTCGGCAGGCCATCGATTCCGTCGTTCTGTTCGCCTTATACCATTCCACTATCCCAAATCATATCCCATCGGCGGTTTACCGTGCTGACCACCATGGAGGAACAACCGATCCATGAATCCCACTGAGTTAAAGAATAAAAAAATCAAAGAACTTGTCAGTCTTGCTGCATCCCTGAATATTGAAGGATACAGCAACATGACCAAGCAGGAGTTGATCTTCGCCATTCTCAAGGAGCAGGCAGATGAAGACGGCAAGCTGCGGGGGAGCGGTGTTCTTGAAATCCTGCAGGATGGATTCGGTTTTCTCCGGGCACCGGATTACAATTACCTCCCCGGTCCGGACGATATATATGTATCTCCCTCGCAGATCCGCCGGCTCAATCTCCTCACCGGCGACACGGTGGAAGGGGAGGTTCGAGCCCCTAAGGACAACGAACGCTACCTCGCACTCCTCAAGGTCGACACCATCAACTATGAGTTACCCGAGGCGGCGAAAAACAAGACGGCCTTCATCAACCTGACCCCGCTTCATCCCGATCAGTTGATCAATCTGGAAACCACCCCGGATAATCTTTCCATGCGGGTGCTCAATATCACCGCCCCGCTGGGCAAGGGCCAGCGCGGCCTGATCGTGGCGCCGCCCCGCACAGGCAAGACGGTGCTGATGCAGAAAATAGCCAACTCGATCGTCACCAACCACAAGGAGATCATCCTCATCGTCCTCCTGATCGACGAGCGTCCCGAGGAGGTCACCGACATGAGGCGCAGCGTCGATGCCGAGGTGGTCAGTTCAACCTTCGATGAACCGCCGCAGCGGCACATCCAGGTGGCTGAAATGGTGATCCAGAAGGCCCAGCGCCTGGTGGAGCACAAGAAGGATGTCGTCATCCTGCTCGATTCAATCACTCGGCTTGCCCGCGCCTACAACACGGTGACACCCGCCTCGGGCAAGATCCTTTCCGGCGGCGTCGAGGCCAACGCTCTGCACCGGCCGAAGCGGTTTTTCGGCGCGGCACGCAACGTTGAGGAGGGTGGCAGCCTGACTATCCTGGCCACCGCCCTGATCGATACCGGCAGCCGCATGGATGAAGTTATTTTCGAGGAGTTTAAGGGCACCGGCAACATGGAAATCGTCCTGGATCGCAAGATGGCCAACCGGAGAATTTATCCGGCCATCGATATCCAGAAATCGGGAACGCGTAAAGAGGATCTCCTCCTCCCGCCCGAAGACCTCAATCGCATCTGGATCCTGCGCAAACTCCTCTCCTCGATGAATCCCGCCGACGCCATGGAGTTTCTGCTCGACAAGATGAGTCAGACCAAAACCAATCAGGAATTTTTCGCCTCCATGAATCGATAGGCTTCGTTTTTTCTTTGAAGATATGGCGGAAGGCGCTATATTGTCGCCCTTGCGACCGCATGTGAGGTTATTTATCAAGGAGTGTTCACCATGAAAGCAGATATCCATCCTCAATACAATAAAGTGACCGCCATCTGTGCCTGCGGCAGCGAATTCGAACTGGGTT
>JAUWAH010000330.1 GCA_030602145.1 Desulfobulbus sp. | reverse complement strand
CATCGATGGCTTGGTGTGGGACGTTAAGGTCGGCGAGCATCTTCTTGATTGCCTGTTGGTAAGCGTAGATGGTGAGGCCGTAGAGTCGGATTGGTGCGTTTGTCATGGGAGCGCCGTGCTTGAATGACCGCATCCGTTGGGCGAGGGCGGATGGTTGGTTAACCCGCTGTCAGGATCTGCAGGATACCGACCACCGCGACCTGGGCAAGGCAGACCGGCAGGCCATGGCGGAAGAAGGAGCGGAACAGGATGATCACGCCGTGTTGGCGGGCCAGGCCCACCGCCACCATATTGGCCGAGGCGCCGATCATGGTGGCGTTGCCGCCCAGGGTGCCGCCGAGCAGCAGTCCGCTGTAGAGCATCAGGTGCTCCTCAACCGGGCCGATGGCCTGGATCAGGGGGATCAAGGCCGCCATGAGCGGGATGTTGGGGAACACGCTGGAGAGCAGCGCTGTGCCACAGAGGAGCAGGGTGGCGGCGGCCTGGGGGTGGGAATGGATCGAAGCAGCCAGCATGCCGGCGACGGAGCCGACCACGCCGGTCTGTTCGAGGGCGCCGATGAGAATAAAGGTGCAGGCAAAGAAGATAAGAGTGCTCCAGTCGATATCGCGCAGCACATCGGCCACCGAACCGAGTTTGAAGCGTTCCGCCAGGGCAAGGGCTGCGGCAGCCCCGCTCAACGCCACCAGGTCCGGGGCAAAGGGGACGTGGAGCAGTTCGGCGGCCACGAAAAAGGCTAGCATACCGCTGCCGATGGCGATGATCGGCAGGAAGGAGTGCCAGACCAGTTGGACCTTGGCCGGGACCTGTTCGGCCCGACAAGGCAGTTGCCGGCTCCATATCTCGCGCCAGCACCAGGGGAGCAGGGCGATCAGCACCAGAGTCGCCGCGATGCCGGTCCAGGAAAGATGGTACAGATAGGTCACAAATCCGATACCTGCCGCCTGGCTGACCAGATAGGTGGCCGGATCGCCGACCATGGTGAGCAGGCCGCCGCTGTTGGCAGCCAGGGCAAGCAGGATGAGCAGGGGTTCGGGCCGCAGGTCGAGTTCCTCGGCCAGCGGCACCAGCACCGGGCCGAGCACCAGCACGGCGGTGGCGTTGGGCAGCATGGCGCTCAGTGCCACCGTGGTCAGGGTGATGCCGAGCAGCAGTCTGGAGCCCCGACCCTTGGCGGCGATGAACATCAGCCGGGCCAGGCGGTGAAAAATGCCGGTGGGCTGAAGGGTGCGGACCACGACCATGGCCCCGAGGAGCAAGGCCAGGGTCGAGTAGGCGGCGGTCATTTCGGCGGCGGCCTGGGAAAGGGTGAAGACGCCGCCGTAAATCAAAACCAGGGTGCATGCCAGGGCCACCACGGCGGGACTCAGGCTGTTGCTGACAATCAGCAGGATGAAGGACAGAAAAGTCAGCGAGGCGATCCAGGCGTGCATAACGGGCGGTGTGCTCCTCGGGCGGCGGCCAGGTTGCGGCACTGAGAGAGCGGCCGGCGTCCATGCCGGTCGGTGGAGCGGGCCGCCGTCTCCTGCGGATAAGGTAGGGTGGAACCAACTGGCGGTCAACGATTTTCAACGGCCCGTGGCCTGAGGCTGGGCCAGACTGCCTGCCAGTCCTCAGGCTGCCGCCAGCAACACCAGGGCCATGGAGCCAAAGGAGAGCAGGGTCGACATGACGATCACCGCCGAAGCCAGTTCGGTATCCGAATGAAGCTGGGAGGAGAGGATGTAGATGGCGGTCGAGGTCGGCAGGGCAAAAAAGAGCATGCTCACCTTCCAGGCCAGGCCGCCGACCCCGAATAGCCAGAGAAACCCCAGGCCGACCAGCGGCAACACGGCCAATTTGAAAACCGCCGAGGCCAGGGCGAGGCCCATGTTGGCCCGCAGATTGGCGAAGGTGAGGCTGCCGCCGACCGAGAACAGGGCCAGGGGCAGGGTCACCTGGGACATCAGCTTGAGGGTGTTGTCCACCGGCGTCGGAAAAGTGCCGACCAACCGGGAGTAGACAATGCCGGCGACACAGGCAAGGATGAGTGGATTGGCAAGAAGACTCCTGGCGGTGGTGGCCAATCGGCCGCCGTTGGCCCCGCTGTCGCCCGTGTCATACCAGATTAGGACCGACACGCAGAGGATATTGATCATCGGGATGACCAGGCCGATAAGGATGCCGTACAACTGCACCCCGGCTTCACCGAAGGCATTGATCAGCACCGCCATGCCGATGTAGGTGTTGAACCGGTAGCATCCCTGGTTGAAGGAGCCAGCCTGGTAGGCGGCCACCGGTCGCATTCGGATGTAGAGGAGACTGAGCCCGCAGACCGTCAGGACGGCCAGAGCCGAGGCGACCAGAAACCGCCAGCCGTCGTCGATGTACAGTGGCGCCGACCCGATTTTCCAGAAGAGCATCAGGGGAAAGAAAACATAGTAGACCAGCCGGTCCGAGGTGCGGAGGAAGACCTCGTCGGTGATCCGCCACTGCTTGACCGCGGCACCGAAGGCGATGAGGGCCAGGACCGGAAAAAGGGCGTTGAGAAGAATCATGGGGCGGTCCGGAGAGTGAACAAGGGTGGCTACCGGCTTGAGCCGATCGCATAGCGGGGGCGGCGGATACGGGTCTTGCGGCAGCGGGGGCAGTGACCCGGCGGGTGTGGCCGCCGCCGATCTTCAAACACAAACCCGCAGTGCAGGCAAACAGGTGGGTCGATGATCAGCCGCCTGCCCTCGGCCTTGAGGCTGCGGCCGATGTGTTCCAGGTGGTCGTAGATTTCTTTCTCCGTCTGGTGCAGCGACTGGGACAATTCCCGCGCCCCCATGGGTTCGACGGCGAGCAGTTCGATGATCCGGCGGCGGATGGTCCCGCCGTCCGACGGGTTCAGTTGGTCCATGCGGTCTCCCGGACAGGGGGACACAGTCCCGGCTGCTGGGCGTGGGCGCGCAGGAACCGATCCACCTTGGCCCGGCCGACCCGGTTCATCTCCTGGACGAGGGCAAAGGGCACTGCATCGATGCCGTAACGGTAACCCAGCAGATCGGTGATGGCGATCCACAGGTGGCCGGTCATCTCGGCATCGGCCAGGGCGCGGTGAAAGAGGCCGGTGGTCTGGAGGCCCAGGTGGCGGACCAGGGTGGCCAGTTTGTGGTTGGGGGAATCGGGGAACAGCCGTCGGGAGGCAAGCACGGTGCAGGCCACCGGGTTGATCCGCTGCCGACCGATCCGGGCCAGTTCGGCATCGAGAAAGGTGGTGTCGAAACGGGCATTATGGGCCACCAGGGGCGTGTCGCCGATCCAGGCGGCGAACCGATCCATGACTGCCTCGCAGTCCTCCGCCTCGGCCACAAGGTCGTTGCTGATCCCGGTCAGCGACTCGATGAACCAGGAGATGGTGAAACCGGGATTCATCAGGGACTGGAAACGATCGACGATCATGTTGGCCTCGATGCGCACCGCCCCCACCTCGATGGGCCGGTCGCCGAGGGCAGGGGAGTGGCCGGTGGTTTCGAAATCAAGGACTATGACAGCGTCGCCGGGCATGGGCAAGGGAGCCGAAGAGGAAATGGGGCGGTCGCCATTCCGGTTTGGCGAAAAATCGCTGTGCGCACCGGCGGCGAATCGGGTACAGTCAACAGGTGTGTACTCTAATCCACCTTCCAACTCAATGCATGGAGGAAATGATGGGGCCGGATGAAATGCGGGACAAAGCGATCGAGTTGTTCAAGCAACGACTGCACTGCAGCCAGGTGCTGGCCATGGTCGGCCTGGAAAAACTGGGCGTCACCGATCCTTCGGTGATCAAGGCCCTGGGCGCCTTCGGCGGCGGCATCGGCGGCACCGGTCATATCTGTGGCGCCCTGGTGGGGGCCGCCTCGGTGATCGGCAGCCTGTACAGCCGGGGCAGTCTGGAGGAGAAGGAGAATCCGCGGATGTGGGCCGCCACCAAAGCGGTGATGAAGC
>JAUWAH010000224.1 GCA_030602145.1 Desulfobulbus sp. | reverse complement strand
GGGAGCTGTTCGGCAGGCGGCCCAAATTCCTGGTCGGCTTCAGCGATGTCACCGTGCTGCTGAACACCCTGTCGGAACGTGCCGGCCTGGTCGCCATCCATGGGCCGATGGCCTCCACCCTGGCGAAAAGCGGCGAGGAGGGGGCGGTTTCGCTGTTCGGCCTGCTCACCGGCACCTTCGAGGAGCAGATCCGGCCCAAGGGGGTGGAGGTCCTCCGCGGCGGCACCGGTCGAGGCCGGCTGGCCGGCGGCAACCTGACCACCCTGGTCCATCTGCTGGCCACGCCCTGGGAAATCGGTTGGGAGGGGATTATCCTGGTCCTGGAAGACACCAACGAACCGATGTACCGGCTCGACCGGATGTTGACCCAGTTGGCCCTGGCCGGCCGGCTGGAGCGGCTGGCCGGGCTGGTGCTCGGCGAGTTCGACAGCGGCGGGGACGAGCTGGCCAATCTGCGTTTGCAGGAGGCGCTCTGGTCCCGGGTGCTGGAACTGGCGCCGCCAGGGTTTCCGATCTGGGCCCGGTTTCCGGTGGGCCATCGGCAACGCAACCTGGCCCTGCCCATCGGCATGGAGGCGATCATGGATTCAGGCGGAGCCATCCTGCACCTGGTGGGTGATTCGGTGATCCCGGCCTGAGGTCCGAACCCCATGTTCAAGCGAACCGTCCTCACCTTTCTCGCCCTGCTGCTGCTGGGGGTCGGGACAGTAGTCAGCCTGGTGCCGCTGCTTCTGCTCCGCTCCAGGCTCGACGAGCCGACCATGCTGACCGCCTTCTGTGTGTGGCTGGCCCTGGTCATCCTGGTACTGCTGCCGCTAGCCGACCTGCTCATCAAGAAGATCTGGTTCTTCCGGGGCAGCGGTGAGCCGGTTACCCTCGACCAGTTGCAGCACCGCCTGCTGACCGTCAACGAAATGGACTGCCCGGTGACGGCACAGGCCAGGCGTGGCAGGATCGTCTTCACCTGGCGCTACCGGGAGACCAGATGGTGCGAGTTGTTCAGCCGTCTGGGCATCAACCGGCTGGACGAACTGCACTGCCGTTTTGATGCCGATACCCGCACCGTCTATCTGCTCGACCGGCAGCGGACTGCCGACTTCGTCATCTGTCCCGACCGGATCAAGACCGGCCGACTCCGCCTTCCCCTGCCCCTGCTGCGGGCACGGGCCAAGCACCTGGCCGCCATCGAGCAGTATGGCGTCCTGGCCGAACACGAGTACGACTTTCATCGCCGCGAGATCAAGTCGCCGGTGCTGGGCACCATCGTGCACAGCGGCTGGCACGTTCGCTTCGGCCTGTTCTGAGTTGCCCATCCCGCCTGCTGCCGGCCGCTGAAGAAGACCTCCCGCTCCGGCGGGGAGGGGGTCACAGACTGCCGTCGACCGCCTCCGGGGGCAGAACATGCTTGACGTCGTAGATGACCGCGGCGGGTTTGCAGAGGCCGCGCAGTTGCTCCGGTTTCAGGGCGGCGAATTCCCGGTGGGCCACGGCCAGGATCACGGCGTCGTAGCGGCCGGCGACGGGGGAGTCGACCATGGCAACCCCATACAGGCTTCGGGCTTCCTCCCGATCGACCCATGGGTCGTGGACCTCGACCAGAGCCCCGAAGGTGACCAACTCCCCGATGATGTCGACCACCCTGGTGTTGCGAAGATCCGGACAGTTTTCCTTGAAGGTGAGCCCGAGGACGAGGATGCGGGCGTCGGCCACGTGGATGCGTCGCTTGAGCATTAGCTTGACCACCTCCGAGGCGATGTAGCGGCCCATGTCGTCGTTGAGGCGGCGGCCGGCGAGGATCATCTCCGGATGGTAGCCGACCTGCTGGGCCTTGTGGGTGAGGTAGTAGGGGTCGACGCCGATGCAGTGACCGCCGACCAGCCCGGGGCGGAAGGGCAGGAAGTTCCACTTGGTCCCGGCCGCCTTGAGCACCTCCAGGGTATCGATGCCGAGCCGGTTGAAGATCAGCGCAAGTTCGTTGACCAGGGCGATGTTGACGTCGCGCTGGGTGTTCTCGATCACCTTGGCTGCCTCGGCCACCCGGATCGAGCTGGCCTTGAAGGTGCCGGCGGTGATGATCAGGCCGTAGAGTCCGTCGACGAAGTCGGCGATGGCCGGCGTCGAGCCGGAGGTCACCTTGACGATGGTCGGCAGCCGGTGTTCGTGATCGCCGGGGTTGATCCGCTCCGGGCTGTAGCCGACGAAAAAGTCGCGGTTAAAGACCAGCCCCGAGTCGCGCTCCAGGATCGGCACGCAGACCTCCTCGGTGGCGCCCGGATAGACGGTGGACTCGTAGATGACCACATCGTCCTTTTTCAAGACCTTGGCCACGGTTGTCGATGCCCCGATCAGCGGGGCGAAGTCGGGTTGTTTGCTGGCGTCGATGGGTGTGGGCACGGCAACAATGAAGACGGTACAGGCCCGCAGTTCTTCAATATCCGAGGTGAAATGCAGGTTGCCGGCCCGGCGGAGTTCGTCGCTGCTGACCTCGCGGGTTCCGTCTTCATGACGGCGCAGTTCTTCGATCCTCGCGGCCTTGAGGTCAAAGCCGATGGTCTGCAGCTTCTTGCTGAATTCCACGGCCAGCGGCAGGCCGACATAACCAAGGCCGATGATGCCGACCCGAGGGGTGTGAAAAGAGGGCATGGGGATTCCTGATGGCAGAAGATTGACGGATGGGGCGAAAAGATCCGGGTGTACAGGACCCGCAGGCAGGGCCGCACACCGGGCCAGATCTCGCTTCCGGGGCATTTTGTTTGAGTATAGGCGGAAGTGACCGGATAGAAAAGTTTTTTTTGACTGGCGTCGCATGCGTCCATCCAAGCGGCGGTGCCCGGAGCAGGGACGCAGACCGTGCATCATTCGCTGCGGCCGGCCGATTGGACCAGGCCAAGCCGGTTACACACCGCGGTCCCGATCGGGCCAGAGCAGGGTGTGGAGTTGCAACTGCATGCGGACAGGCAGGCGCGAGGCCAGCAGCAACCCGGCCAGGTCGGTCGGGGCAAGGAGGGGGCGGACCGGGGAGAACAACACCGGCACCGTCGCCGTCAGGTCTTCCTGTTCCACCAGCCGCCGTGCCCAGTGGAAATCGGCCTCGGAGCTGAGGACGAACTTGATTTCATCCCGGCAGCCCCGCCGCTGCCGCCGGCGCAGGAAGGGGAGATTGTCGTTCAGATTGCGGTCTGCCATGCCGGAATCGGGACATTTGACATCCATGATCACCGTGACCGGGTCCGGCACCCGGTCGAGGAGCAGGCTGCCGTTGGTCTCAAGCAGCACCGTTCGGCCGGCTTCGACCAAGGCCTCCATCAGCGGATAGACCCCCTCCTGGAGCAGCGGTTCACCGCCGGTGAGTTCCACCATGACCGCTGGAGTCTGTTCGACCCAGGCGAGGATTTCGGCGGCTGCCATCAAATGTCCCTCCTCCTCCCAGGTGTAGCGGGCATCGCAGAAGGTGCAGCGCAGGTTGCAGCCGGCCAACCGGATGAACAGGCAGGGCAGTCCGGCCCGGGTCGATTCGCCCTGGATCGAATAGAACAGCTCCGTAACCCGGAGCGGCTCACTCCCCATAGTAGATCACGCCGCTCGTCTCGGTCTCCCGCACCTCGACGGAGTACAACCGGTATCGTTCGGTGCTGAGCGGTGTGTCCAGCCTGTGAAAGAGGAACATGGCGATATGCTCGGAGGAGGGGTTGATCTCCCGAAAGGCCGGATGCTGGTTGAGATCGCGGTGGTCGAGTTCGTCGATCACCGCATTGACGGTTTTCTTCAGCTGCTTGAAGTCGATTCCCATGCCGAGGTGGTCGAGTTGGGATGCCCGCACGGTCACTTTGACCTGCCAGTTGTGGCCGTGGGGATTTTCGCAGTTGCCGGGATAGGCCCGCAGATGGTGCCCCCCGGAAAAATGGGTTTGAATGAAGATATCCATCGTCGCTCCTTGATGGGTTGCCGTGTCTGGGTGGATGGGCGCAACGGTCGGCCGACGAAAAGCGGCTTGCGCACCGTGATGGTCAAATGGTAAACAGATTCGTCGCCCTGTCCAGCCCCTTGCCGCCCGCGTCCCGCATCACCGGAGAGACCGGCGCGGCGACGGTTCGCACCCCGTCCCCCTCAAACCCCTGG
Source organism: Desulfobulbus sp. (assembly GCA_030602145.1). GTDB lineage: Bacteria > Desulfobacterota > Desulfobulbia > Desulfobulbales > Desulfobulbaceae > Desulfobulbus. Next base: position 1,030 of record JAUWAH010000224.1, on the reverse strand, counting down.
AGTTCGTCCGTGCCACCATCGCCCCAGTCACCGCCCGATTGTACCGAGGACACCCTTTTTGGCGGCCGGCTGATCTGCCGCCAGCATCGGGATGGGTACCGTTTTTCGGTGGATGCGGTGCTCGCCGCCCATTTCGTCGCTCCCAGGGCGGGACAGCGGGTGCTTGATCTGGGTTGCGGCTGCGGCGTCATCGGCTTGCTGCTCGCCCATCGTTATCCGGACATCGGGGTGGAGTGCCTGGAAATCCAGGAAGACCTGGCCGACCTGGCCGAGGACAACGGCCGCCGCAACAATCTGGGCGATCGTTTCCGGGTCGTCCGGGGCGATGTCCGTGACCCGGGCCGATGGATCGCCCCCGAATCCCACGACTGGGTGGTCTGCAATCCCCCCTACCGCGGCCTCGACACCGGCCGGGTCAATCGCAGCGACCAGGCGGCCCGCGCCCGCCATGAACTGCATGGCTCCATCGACGATTTTGTCCGGGGTGCCGCCTTTGCGGTCAGGAATCGTGGCCGGGTGGTTTTCATCTATCCGGCCGCACGGTCCGTCGCTCTTCTGGCCGCCCTTCGCAGTCATCGACTGGCCGCCAAGCGGTTGCAGCCGGTTTACTCCTATCCCGGAGCGGAGACGGCCGTGCTGGTGCTGGTCGAGGCCGTGAAAAACGGCGGCGAACAGGTGGATCTGCTGGCACCGTTCTTCATCCATGCCGTTCGTAACGGCGACTACAGCCAAGCCATGCACGATCTGTACGAGGAGAATTCATGCTGGCCAAGGTGATCGGCTGTTCGCTCACCGGGGTGGACGGGCTGCTGGTGCAGGTGGAGGTCGACCTGGCCCAGGGGTTGCCCTCCTTTTCCACCGTGGGCCTGGCCGAGGGCGCGGTGCGTGAGGCCAAGGACCGGGTCCGGGCGGCGATCAAGAACGGCGGCTATGGGTTCCCCCAGGGAAGAATCACCGTCAACCTGGCCCCGGCGGCGGTGCGGAAGGAGGGAACCGGCTATGATCTGCCCATCGCCCTGGGGATTCTGGC
>JAUWAH010000317.1 GCA_030602145.1 Desulfobulbus sp. | reverse complement strand
CGCCGAGGCCGAGTCGTTGTCGGTGGCGCCGTTGCTGGCCAGCCCCGCCTTCCGGGTGAAGGTCTCGTTCGGCTCGACGCCGCTGTCGTCCACCGTTCACGTCCGCACCTGCCCCACACTGTCGCCGGCGGGGAGAGCGATGGCGCCGGTGTAACGCAGCCAATTGGCACCGTTATCCAGGCTGTCCTCAAAAGCGCCGCTCGCATAGTCGGCAGGGCTCACCGCCGTACCGTCTCCAAAGCTCAGCGCCAGCGTGCTCCCCGAGGCCGCACCCGTCACCTGGATGCCGAACACCGCCGGGTCACCCTCGTTCACCGTGATGTCGCCCGTGTCGGTCTCGGTGTTGCCCACCGTGATGGTCGGCACGTCGTTGTCGATGATCGTCGCCGTGGCCGAGTCGTTGTAGGTGGCGCCGTTGCTGGTCAGCACCGCGTTCAGGGTGAAGGTCTCGTTCGGCTCTTCGATGGCGTCGTCCACCGTTGCCGTCCGCACCTGTACCACGCTATCACCCTGAGGCAGGGCGATGACGCCGCTGTACGGGATCCAGGTCACACCGTCCAGGCTGTACTCGAACGCACCGCTTGCATAGTCGGCAGGGCTGTCCGCCGTACCGTCTCCAAAGGTCAGGGTCAGCGAGCTGCCCGATGCCGCACCCTTTATCCAGACCCCGAACACCGCCGCATCACCCTCGGCAACCGTGATATCGCCTGTACCGGTCATCAATTGCCCCACAGCGATGGTCGGCACGTCGTTGTCGATGATGGTTGCTGTAGCCGTATCGCTGAAGGTGGAACCGTTGCTGGTCAGCACCGCATTCAGGGTGAAGGTCTCGTTCGGTTCGTCGATACCGTCATCCACCGTCGTGGTCCGCACCTGCACCACACTGTCGCCGGGAGGCAGGGCAACGGCGCCGGTATATATCTGCCAGGTCGCGCCGCCATCCAGGCTGTACTCGAAAGCGCCGCTCGCATAGTCGGCGGGGCTCACAGCCGTGCCATCGGCAAAGGTCAGGGCCAGCGTGCTCCCGGGGGCCGCAGCCGTCACCCGGACGGCGAACACCGCCATGTCGCCCTCCCGCACGGCCATGTCGCTCATCGACACGGTCGGCGCATCCACCGGCACCTCGGCTCCCTCATCGGCGATGGGCAGGCCGCCGGGGGGAGGATCGAGAAAGGTATAGCCGATGCCAATGGTTTCGGCGCCCGAGTCGGGGGTCACTTCCATCTGGTCGGCGGTGAAGATGACGATCTGCCGACCGCCGCCCTTGGCGGCAAGGCCGGTGCCTCCGGGGCCGGCCGCGGGTGGCGGCAGATCCACGGTGGGGTCGAAATCCGGGTTCTGCTGGAGCAGGGCCTGAATGTCAGCCACCTCGGCCAGGGAGTCTTCGCCATGACCTTGGTCGACTGCGCCGTAGACGTCTTCGTCGACCGCCACATCGGACATCCGCCCCAGAATCAGTGGATTGGGGTTATTGATCAGGGCAACGGAAACGCTGCCGTCCGGGCCGGTGACAATCCGTTCGTTGGCGTACACAGGACTGTTAGGGGTAAGTATCCTTTCAAAACCGGCGGCGGAAACGGCCTTGACCGTGCCGTATACGATGACCGCCTTGCCGACGAGTTGTGCCTGTGCCATGGTTTGTGCCTCCAGGTGAGTTGATGATTTGTGAAAGAAAGTAACAGGTCGCAACACGGCCATCCATTGTCCTTTGGTCCAATGGTCGTTTTTTTCTAACCCCTCCGGGTTGGCAGGATGCAGTTTTCGGGCGGAGCAAGAGGGATGCAACTCGGTGTTTCTGCCAACGGGAAATGGTGGTATGATGGTGGGCCGTTCCCCCACCTCTTCAACACGGAGCCATCTCCATGAAACGTCTTTTCCATATCCTCAGCCGCCCCTTTGTCTGGCTGTGGAAACTGCTCAGCTCGGGCGTGACCGTCTTGTCCAACCTGATATTCCTCGGTCTGTTCGCCGCCGGCCTGACCATGCTGCTCTATACACCCACGGTCAACGTCCCATCCGGCAGTGCTCTGGTGCTGGCTCCCCTGGGCGATATCGTCGAGGAACGTTCGCCCATGGACCCCGTGACCCGGATTGCGAGCCGGATCTCCGGAACTCCCTTGCAGGAAGAGACCTTTCTCCAGGATATCGTCGACGTGATCCATGCCGCCGCCGATGACCGACGGATCAAGCTGTTGGTGGTCAGCACCAACCGCATGGGCGATGCCAGCCTTGACCAGATACGCACCATCGGCTCGGCCATCGATGCCTTCAAACGCGCCGGTAAAAAGGTGATCGCCGTGGGCGACGGGTTCAACCAGGCCCAATACTACCTGGCCTCCTGGGCGGACACCATCTACCTCCACCCGATGGGAGCGGTCAATCTGCGCGGCCTTGCGGTGAATAGGCTCTATGTGCGGGAAATGCTCGACAAGCTGGCGGTCACCTTCCATGTCTTCCGGGCCGGCACCTTCAAGTCGGCGGTGGAACCCCTGCTGCGTGACGACATGTCCCCCGAGGAGAAGGACGCCAACCGGCAATGGCTCGACGCCCTGTGGTCAGCGTACTGCGCTGACCTTGCCCGGCACCGCAAACTCGAGGTGGAGGTGCTGCGGACCAACATCAACCAGATGGTCGCCCAGGTGGCTTCGATCAACGGTGATCGTGCCCAATGGGCACTGGCTGCCGGCCTGGTGGACGGATTGAAGACCCGGGCGGAACTCGATGCCCTGTTCGCAGAAGAAGTCGGCCCGTCGGCCGACCGCAAGGGCTTCAACCAGATCGGTTTCCAACAGTACCTGGAAACCGTCACCCCTTCCTATACGACCAGCGGCGAGGGCAAGGACCTGATCGGCATCATCACCGTGTCAGGCAACATTCTGCCGGGCAAGGGGGGCAGCGGCCAGATCGGGGCCGAGGATCTGATCAAACGCATTCGCAAAGCCCGGCAGGATGACCGGATCAAGGCCATCGTCCTGCGCATCACCACCGGCGGCGGCAGCGCCTTTGCCTCCGAGGTGATTCGGGAGGAGTTGGTGGCGGCAAAGAAGGATGGCAAGATCGTGGTGGTCTCCATGGGTGCCATGGCGGCATCGGGCGGGTACTGGCTGGCCGCCGACGCCGATGCGATCGTCGCCGCGCCGACCACCCTCACCGGGTCCATCGGTATCTTCGGCGCCATCCCCACCGTAGAAAAAACCCTGGCCAAGATGGGCATCCACAGTGATGGTGTCGGGACCACCGACATTGCCCATTTCGGCAACCCGACAACCGCCATGAGCCCCGAGGAGGCCGCCGCCTGGCAGATGGACATCGACCGGGGATACCGCCGGTTCATTGATATTGTAGCCAAGGGAAGAAAGATGGAGGCCACGAAAGTGGAGGCCGCCGCCCAGGGACGGATCTGGGATGGGGCGAGCGCCCTCAGGCTCGGCCTGGTCGACAAACTGGGCGATCTGCGCGAGGCCGTGGCCGAGGCCGGCAAGCTGGCCAAGATTCCGGAAGAAAACGGGGTCTACATCGAGGCGAAACCCGACAGTTTTCTCGAACGCTTCAAACGAAGCGAGCAGCCCATCGAGGCCCTGGCCGCCCGTCTGCAGCCGGTGATGGCTCTGCCCGCCTCCATCCGTAAACCGGCGGCGGAGCAACTTGATTTCTTGCTCCTGGCCGCAGATCCCAGAGGGATGTACAGCCACTGCCTGCTGCCGCGCTCAGCCCTTTCGCTGCGTTAAACGGGCGGCTTGGAATCCGGGCCACCCGTGGTCCGGCTATCCCTTGAGCACCGCCAGCGGCTCGAGTTCCACCACCACCTCGATCAGGTCGCGCTGGTTGTCGATGACCTCGACAATATCCTTGTAGGCACCGGGCGCCTCTTCGAGATCGGTGCGGTGACGGAGGGAGTGAAGCACATGGCGCCGATTGAGCTTGTCGATCTCCTCCTGCAGGTTGAGCACCCGCTGCGCCTGCTTGCGGCCGAGGACCCGGCCGGCACCGTGCGAGCAGGACATGAACGACTGCGGATTGCCCAGTCCCCGGACGATGAAGCTGCGGCTGCCCTGGCAGCCGGGAATGATGCCGTGCTCACTGGCAAAGGCCCGGGTGGCAC
>JAUWAH010000352.1 GCA_030602145.1 Desulfobulbus sp. | reverse complement strand
CGCCGAGGCTGTCGAAGATTTGGGCCGAGGCGGAATAGTTGTAGGTCGCCCGGTCAGTCGGATCGATGGTCACCGCGCCGACGACCGTCGATCGTTCGTTGAGGTTGGTGTTGAAGGTCAACTCCGAGGTGGCCTGGGCTGGGATCAGGCCGACGTTGGCCACCCGGATGTCGGTGGGATCGTTGGGGAGCAATTCGGTGTTGTTGATGGTGTCGAACTGCTTGCCCTGGACCCGCAGCCCCTCCGGGTTGACTAGGTAACCCTGATCGTCGAAGCGGAAGGCGCCGGCCCGGCTGTAGAAGGTGGTATCGTTGCCCGCTTCCTTGAGGACAAAGAAGCCCGGCCCTTCTATGGCCACGTCGGTGTCCGAGGAGGTGGTTTCGAAAGTGCCCTGGCTGTAAATGGAGTCGACGATGGACAAGCCAACGCCGCGGCCGACCTGGGACATGCCGCCGGAACCGAAGACGCTGCTCGACAGCAGGTCTGAAAAGACGCTGCGCGATCCCTTGAAGCCCAGGGTGTTGGTGTTGGCAAGGTTGTTGCCGATGACGCTCATGGCCTGGGAATTGGTGTTGAGCCCGCTGACGCCGCTGAACATTGCACTTTGAATGCCCATAACTCTCTCCTGCTTGGGTGGTCTGAATTGGATGATCGATACTGCTCAGGGAAGTGGCAGGTGTCGATGCCGCTGTGTGGCTGACTGCCTCGTCCCTCTTCGATGATCCCCGCGCCGTCCCTTGCCCAGAGATGTTGTCTTCGTGCCCCCCAAAGTTTCGCCGGTCCGTCGGCGGTGATCAGGGAGGTTTCGGATGGCTCAGGCGACTGGTTGTCGCCCGCCTCCGGTCAGCCCGAATTGCCGGTAGAGCCGGTCTGGCTGCTGGTGTAGGCTCCGTGGATGGATGAGATCTTGTATTCCCCCAAGGCGGTGACGATCTGCGGTTCGCTGCCGCTCAGATCGATGCCGGTCACCTTGGAGCGGACCAGGGGTGAAACCGTGGCGCTGGAGCCGCTGGAGTCCTTGGCGTTGATGGTGATGGTGTACGTTCCCGATGCCAGGGTGTTGCCGCTGCTGCCCTTGCCGTCCCAGGTCAGGAAGTGGTTTCCTGCGGAAAGGTCGCCGGCCGGCAGGGTGGCCACCGTTTGACCGGAACTGTTCTTGATCACCAGGCTGGCTTCGCTGACCGTGCCATCAATCCGGTAGCCGATCTGCACCGGATCGCTGCCCAGGGTGAAGGTGCTCTCCTCGACCACAATCTCCTGGCCGATCAGGCTCAAGGCCGAAAGCCGTTCAGACTTGTCCTGGGCCTGGGTCAGCGCCCCCATGGCGTCATTGAGGTTGAACAACTGCTCCAATTGGCTGTATTGGGCCAACTGTGAGGTGAACTCGGTGGGGTCCGACGGGTTGAGCGGGTCCTGATACTTGAGTTGCGCCACCAGCAGGGTGAGGAATTCATCCTGGCCCAAGGTCTTGTTTTTCGTGGTCGTGGTCGAGGCGGCGGTGCTGTTCACGCCGGAAACGGTTGTCATGGCTGCCTCCTGACGTCAAGCGTGGACGCTGAGGGTGGTGGCTGCGGCTTGGCCGTCGCCGCTGGTTTCATCTGGCTCCAGGGAGAAGACCGGCTGTTCGATGCCGGGTCGCTGCGGGACGGGTTTGCCCTGCTGCCAGGATCGATGATCCTGCATCTGCTCCCGGCCGGTATGATCGTGGGTGGCGACGGTCACCTCCACCTGTTGGAGATGCAGCCCTTGCTGGGCCAGGGCTTCGCGTAACCGGGGCAGGTGGCGGTCGATCATCTCCTGGGCCTGGGGGTTCTGGGTGATGATGTGGGCCTTGATGTTGTCCTGCTCGACCTTGATTTCCATGCGCAGTTCACCCAGTTCCTGCGGATGGAGCTTCAAGTTGACGGTCCCTGTTTCCAGGCGTCTGTTGACGGAGAAATGGGCGATCACCTGGTCGACCACCGCCCCCTCGGGGACCACCAGGCCGGAAGGCAGGTGGTAGGCCGTGGATGGTGCGGTCGGGGAATTGACGGTAAGCGGCTGGGTGGGGCTCTGTTGGTGGGAGAAAACGAGCGGCTGCGTCTCCTGACCGAAAACGGTTTGCTGGCTGTGGGTCGTCTGCTGCTCGAAGGTCGCCTGCATTGGACTGGACTGATTGTTGGTAGCGGCGGTTTCCCGGTGACGGGTCTGGCTCATCGCCTCCTGAAAACGACCGCCGCTGTCCTGACTGTTGTTGCTTTCAGGCTTGCTGGGCAGGCGGGAGCGGATGTAGTTGCCGTTGATGTCCACCCGTTGGCTCTCCGTCGGCACGGCAGCCCCTGATTTCGATTCTTGGACGGCCGGCTCTTCCAGGACCGCGGTCCCCTGGGCAACGGAAAAGGTCTGGCCGGATGCGCTCTGCACAGTCACGGTTTCGATGGCAGCCGCCGTGGTTGACTGGGGAAGAGGCGTGGTTGCCGTGCCAGCTGGCTGGGGGGCGAGGCCCAGGACCTGTTCGGCGGTTCGGTGCCCCTGGCGTGCCCCGTTTTCTGCCGCTATAAAGCGAGCATCGATTGATGGATCCGTAGTGTGGCCAGTAACGTTCATTCGGCTTTCAGCATTCGATCCCGGTTTGAATCGGTCGGGATGATCGGCAGCCAGGGCTTCGTCAGCCGGTACCCGTGTTGATTGCAATGCAGCGGGTCCTGTTTCGGCACTGGCAAGGCGTTGCTCACCGGCGGCGCCATCGCCTGATCCCGGGGTAGACGGTGCGGGTGCGCTGCCGGTCAACTGGTGGAGCAAGCGCGACACAGCCGATTCGCCGGACGGTGCGTTGGTCGGGAGGGTGGCCATGATTGCTGCCGGCTGCTGCATCGCCGCACCGGCTGCTGCGTTCAGCCCTGTTTCCAATCCGGTTTCAGTCAACCCTTCGGTGCTGTTATCTTTTGGGTCCGGTGCCGTCGACGGGCCGCCATCCCGGGCCGGGTTGGCCTGCTGTTTTGCACCGGTCCTGGTCGAGGGGGAGTTTTGGGTGGCGGCTGCCTCCAACTTGGAGGCAAACGAGCCGGCCTGGCCGGGGGCGGCAGATCCCAATGGGGATGTCGGCGGACCGGAAGCTTGAGGAGCAGGGGCAAAACTGGCGATGGGAATCGACATTAAGGTTTGTCCAAGGCGGAAAAGGCGGTTGTCAGTTTGGCCGCCTTGTCCCGTTCCATGTTGTTGAGGATCTTGGCGGCCGATTTGGTCTTCATTTTTGCCAGAATGGAGATGGCCAGTTCCTGATCGACCGTGCCCATGATCTGGGCGGCCTTCTCGGCGGTCATTTTTTCGTAGACCTTGGCCAACTCTGCAATCCGTTTTTCCTCCTCCGCGTTCTTCTGGGCAAGCAGCTTTTCGACATGAACCCGGAGTTGGTTGAGCTGTTCGATTTTCTTATCGACCTCGCCCTCCAATCTCTTTAGTTCCATTTTCCGGTTCTCAAGCTCATCGCGTTCGCGGGCAAAAGGAGCGTTGCCACCCTGGAGGGATTCCATGATCCGCCGCTCTTCCACCGAACTGTATGGCTCGCTGCGGGCGGACTGGGGGGGATCGGCGGCCTTGTCCTGCGCCGGTGCCTGCGCGAACAGCAGGAGAAGAAAACAGGCGGGCAGAACACGATGAAGAAGACGCATGGCGGGCTCCGAACAGGAATGTTGTGAAGAAAGGGACGGGCGTTGCCACCG
>JAUWAH010000017.1 GCA_030602145.1 Desulfobulbus sp. | reverse complement strand
CCCTGGTCCTGGTCTTCACCCTTGCCGTGCCGGCCACCGCCGGCCTGATACTGCTGGCCGAACCGATCATCCGCCTCATCTTCGAGCACGGTGCCTTCACCGCCGCCGACACGGTCCAGACCGCCGACGCCCTCATCTACTATGCCATCGGTCTGTTCGCCTACTCGGCGATCAAGGTGATGGTGCCGGTCTTCTACGCCATCAACAAGACCCGCTATCCGGTGATCGGCAGCTTTCTCGGCGTGGCCGTCAACATCCTGATCATCAACCTAGTGATCGATGCCCTCCAGCATCGGGGCATTGCTCTGTCGACCTCCTGCGCCATGATGCTCAACTTCCTGTTTCTCGGCATCGTCCTCTACCGTAAACTGACCGGATATCCGCTGGGGTATCTGCTGACCGGACTGGCCAAGATCCTGGCGGCCACCGGGTTGATGTGCGGCGGAATCGTGGGACTGGAACAGGTGCTTGCGGACGGTTTGCACGGCTCGGTGCCGGCGCAGATCGGTTCGCTCGCCCTGCTCATCGGCATGGCGGTGGGGATGTATGGGGTCGGCCTCTATCTGCTGCGCCTGCCGGAGTTCACCCTGCTCGCCGGCAAGGTGGCTCAGCGTCTGCGCAGGTCGTAGAGAAGCTGGATCTGGGCCAGCAGGCTGACCACGGCGGTATCGACGTGGAGGATGCGGCGGCCCATGGTGAAGCCGTGGAAGCCGCGATCGAGAAAGGCGCCGAGTTCATGGTCGGACCAGCCTCCTTCGGGACCGACCGCGAGCAGCAGCCGTTGCCCGGCATGGCCCGTCACCGGTCCGCCTGCCAGATTGCCGCCTGCCTCGGGATGGGCGATCAGACCCCGGCCGTCAAGGCTGGGCAGGACATCCTCGACGAAGGGTTTGAACTGCTTGTGAATATGGACCTCGGGCAGCCAGGTGTCCATGGCCTGCTCCATGCCCTCCAGGAGGAGCGTGCGGATTTTCGCAGGCGTCAGTACCGGGCTGTGGAAAAACGATTTCTCCACCCGGCGCGAACGGATGAGATGGAAGCGCCGGACCCCGAGCACCGTGGCCTGCTTGAGAATGCGCTGGAGCATGATCGGCCGGGGCAGGGCCAGGATCAGTTCGATATGCAGATCGCAGACCGGTTCGTGCTCCAGATCGACCGAAAGCCGCACTGTCTCCCCCTCGATCGCCACCACCCGGCCAATGCCGAGCGGACCGCCGATCACCCCCAGCCGCACCGCCCTTCCCTCTTCGACCTGGAGCACCTGGAGCAGATGGGCGGCCCGCCGGTCGGCGAGGGAAACCCCCCCGCCCGTCAGTTCCCCCGGTTCGAGAAGGAGGAGATTCAAAAGGTCAGCCTCACAGCTTGAGGACCTTATCCTCGAACTGCAAGGTGGCGAAGTAATCCTCGGGCCGTTCTTCGCGGCGGATCAACCGGACGCTGCCATCCTGGCCGAACAGCAGTTCCCGGGGACGCATCTTGCCGTTGTAGTTGAAGCCCATGGCGTGGCCGTGGGCGCCGGAATCCTGAATGACCAGCAGGTCGCCATCGACGACCCCGGGCAGTTCGCGCTGGATGGCGAACTTGTCGTTGTTCTCGCAGAGCGAGCCGACCACATCGACGATCTCGGTCCCGGCGCTGCCGTCCTTGCCCAGCACCTCGATATGATGGTAGGCGCCGTACAGGGCCGGCCGCATCAGGGCCGACATGCAGGCATCGACACCAATGTAGGTCCGGTAGATCTCCTTGCGGTTGATGGCCGTGGTCACCAGCACCCCGTGGGGGCCGGTCATGTAGCGGCCGCTCTCCATGAGCAGCGCAGGGCAGTAACCGTGCCGATCCTTGAAGTCGACAAACAGGGCGGTGATCTCCTCGCCCATGGCGGCAACGTTCAGGGGATCGACCCCGGGCAGGTAGGGGATGCCCAACCCACCGCCGATGTTGATGAACTCAAAGGTGATACCCAGCTCCCGGCCGATGGTCTCCACCAGCTCCAGAAGCATGGCCGCGGTCTGCACCATGTAGCTGTAATGGAGTTCGTTGGAGGCCAGCATGGTATGGAGGCCGAACCGCTTCGCCCCTCGGGCTCGGGCGCGCTGGTACGCTTCGACGATCTGGTCGTGGCTGACTCCGTACTTGGCCTCCTCGGGCTTGCCGATGATGTCGTTGCCGCGGCGACGGTTGCCGGGATTGTAGCGGAAGCAAATCAGTTCCGGCATCTGTTCCACCTTGTCGATCAGGCTGATGTCGTCCAGGTTGAGGATGCAGCCCCCTTCGGCGGCGGCGGCCGCGAAATCGGCCCGGCTGGTGTTGTTGGAGGTGAACATGATATCATCGCCGCTGGCGCCGAGACGCCGGGCCAGCATCAGTTCCGGCACCGAACTGCAATCGAAGCCGAACCCCATGTCCCGCATAATGGCCATGATGGCCGGATTGGGCAGGGCCTTGACGGCGAAATACTCGCGAAAGCCGGGGATATCGGCAAAGGCCGCTTGCAGGTGATGCCCCGTTTCCCGGATGCCGACCTCGTCATAGATGTGGAAGGGGGTTCCGTAATGGGCGGCGATTGCCGGCAGGTGGGGAAAGAGACGATCCTTGAAGCCTTGGGACATCGGCATGATGTTTTCCTCGTGATATTGGGGGTTCAACCGCGAATGGGAATGCGCGCGGTTTCCTTGTAGGTGTGCAGCACAGTGGTGGTCCGGGTGGAGACAACCTCGTCGATGCCAGCGATCTTGTCCCGGATGACGGTCGCCAACTCCGCCGTGTCGGCCACCCGGAGCTTGACCAGGTAGCCGTCGTTTCCGGCCACGTAGTGCACCTCCTGCACCTCGTCGATGGCAGCCAGGGCCTCGCCGGTCCGGGGGAGATCACCCACCGACCTGGTGGACACTTCGACAAAGGCGATCTGGCGGCGGTCAAACCGGGTGGGATTGAGCCGGACCTCGTAGCCATCGATGAAGCCCTGTCGCTCCATCTTGCGGATACGCTCCAGCACCGCCGAAGGCGCCATCTCCACTTGCCTCGCCACCTCGATATTGGGTATACGGGCTTTTTCCTGGAGGATCTTCAGGATTTTAAGACTGATTGCATCAAGCATGGGCATCGGGTTTGTTGACTCCACGGACTTGTTTATCAATACGTCCATCTACCGGATATGCATCCCCGCTTCAAGAAGAAAATTCAGCAATCAGGCGCTCAAACGAACTATCATTCCAACATAGAGCCCGTTCATTTTTATTTGTTCTCTCCATCGACCAAGAAGGCGAACACTTTCCCGGCCAAGAAAAACCGGATCATATGCGCTTCTTCTTCGACAGAGCCATCGAATCCTGGTAACAACACCTCAAGTCGCACCGGGTTGGCTTCATCACAGGGGTTCGGACCAATCATGTTATTTTTCTATCCTCTTTTTACCACCATCGCTTCGCTGATCCTGCTTCCCCTCCGGATCGCCGGACGTCACAAAGACCGGCATCGACTTCTCCGCCGGCTGGGCCGGGGACTGGCCGACCGCATGGCCCGCATCCGTTCCTCCCGTGGCGCGCCGACTTTCTGGATCCACGCCCTGTCGGTGGGCGAAGTGACCTCGGCCCTGCCACTGGTGCAGGGTCTTCGATGCGCCTATCCATCCGCCTGCATCGTCTTTTCCGCCACCACCCGGTCCGGTGCCGAAACGGCCCGCACCCTGCTGGCCTCCTCGGCCGACTTGGTCATCGATGGCCCCCTTGACCTCGGCCCGGTGGTCCCTTTCTTTATCCGCACAATCAGGCCGGACCTGTTCATCCTGGTGGAAACCGACTTCTGGCCCCACTGGCTGGCCTGCCTGGCCCGGCACCGCATCCCGACATTCCTGGTCAACGGCAGGATATCGGCCCGCTCCTTCGACCGTTACCGGCGCTTTGCCCTCATCTTCCGCCCGATGTTCAACGGGTTTTCCAGGCTTGCCATGCAGACCCGAGCCGACGCCGACAAGATGGTCGCCCTGGGCATCAAGCCGGCCAAGGTCGTCACCCTGGGCAACCTCAAGTTCGACACCGGCGGTTTGGCCGAGAAGGATCGGAGCCCGGCAACCGTCGCCCGTCAAAAGGAAAGGTATGGTTTTGCCGCCTCGGCTCCGCTGTGGATCTGCGGATCGACCCATCACGGCGAGGAGGCCGCCCTTTTCCGGGTCTACCTGCGACTGCGCCGCGATCTGGCCGACCTGCAGATGCTGCTGGCACCGAGAAACATTGAGCGGGGTGAAGAAATCGCGGCCATCGCCCACCGGATGGACCTTGACTGTCGACGCTGGAGCCTTGATCGAAGCAGCCGGAGTCCCGTGCTGCTGCTCGATACCCTCGGTGAACTGGCCGGTTGCTATACCATGGCCCACACAGTCTTTATCGGTGGCAGCCTGGTGGCCGAAGGCGGCCACAATCCCATCGAGCCGGCTGTTGCCGCCGTTCCGGTCTTTTTTGGGCCGCACATGGAGGATTTTGCCGAAATCGCCGCGGAACTGGTCGGTTGCGGCGGCGCCGGCCAGGTCGCCGGCGAGAACGAACTGCACGATCGGCTCCACCGGATCTTCACCGATGCGCCCCTGCACCGGTCCATGGCCCATGCCGCCAAAGCCTGCGTGGATGGCCAGCGAGGTGTCATCGACCGCCATCTTGCGGAGATCGGCTCCCTGGTGGCCGGCACGTCTCGGGTTTAATGGACTGACCATGGACAGGCTGGTCCGCTGGTGCACCGATGGTCTGCTCGTCAGCGTCACAGCCTGCTTCCTTGCCGGATCCACTACCGCCTTCCTCTGCGCCTCCCGACTTGCCGGTCTGCCGGTGGTCGCCGTCGTCTCAGTTCTGCTTTGCCTGACAGCCGTTGCCGCTCTCCTCCTTCATTCCCGCCACCGACCGCTCACAACGCTCCCGCTCTTTTTCCTGACCGGGATGCTGCATACCCACCTGGCCATGCAGCCGGTCGCCGATCCGAATCATCTCGCCGCCCTGGTCACCGATTCGACCAAGGTTACCCTGATCGGCCGCATCCACTCCATGGCGGAGTATAATGGTGAGCGTACCCGGTTCGAGTTGGCCTGCGAATCCCTGCTGATCCATGATGCCGCCCGGAACAATCGATTCCAACCGGTTCGCGGCAAGGTACTGCTCTCCGTGCCCGGGTCCACCGATCCAATGTTCGTGCCGGGCACCACCATCATGACCATGGCCACGGTCGAGCCGATCCGGCCTCCGCGCTCTCCGGGGACCTTCGACTACCGGTTGCAGATGGCCACCAGATCGATCGCCCACACGGGGTGGATTCAGTCAGCGCGGGAAATCCTGCCGGTGGAGGAACCCGCCCGGTCCGCATGGCACACCCTGACCACTCTGCCCGAACGGGTCCGGCAAAACACCGCGACCTTCCTCAACAGCCGTTTCAGTCCGGAGGTCGCGGGGTTGTACCAGGCCCTGCTGATCGGCTCGGTGGTCAATGTACCGCCGCAGATCATGGAATTGTTCAAGGACAACGGATGCTTTCATATTTTATCCATATCCGGGCTCCACCTCAGCCTGCTCGGGGTGTTCTGTGTCGCCCTGTTGACCTGGCTGCTGAAACGGAGCACCTGGCTGCTCCTCCACACCCATGTCCCCACCTTGGCCCTGGGACTGACGGCACCGTTGCTCTTGCTCTACACCTTCATCGCCGGTTTCGACATCCCGGCCTTCAGGGCGCTGGTCATGGCCCTGCTGGTGATCTATGCCGTCGTCCTGCGCCGGCAGCGCACCCTGATCCACCTGATCGCCGCAGCCGCCCTCCTGGTTCTGGCCCTGTCCCCGCTGGCGCTTTTCACCCCTTCGTTTCAACTCTCCTTTGCGGCGGTCCTGGCCATCAACCTCATCTATCCCCGCCTGCCGGTCTTCCTTGCCGCAGACCGGCACCGTGATCGCCACCGGCCGATCGTCAAAATGCTCCGGGTGCTCCAATCGATGCTCTATGTCTCCCTGGCCGCCACCGCCGGTACCCTGCCGATCCTTCTCTATCACTTCAACCGCTTTTCCCTGACCGGCCCGGTGATGAACCTCTGCATCGAACCTCTGCTCTGCCTGTGGGCTCTGCCCTGCGGTCTGGCAGCCATCCCGCTGGTTCCCCTTGCCCCGGACCTGGCGGCCATCCTGCTCCACATCGGCAGCCAGGGTATCCTGCTCGCTGTCTGGTTGAGCAAGGCCGTTGCCGGATTCATTTCTGGTTCGGTCTGGACCATTACCCCGACCCCGCTGGAAATCGCCCTGTATTTTGTTGTCCTGTTTCTCCTGCTCCGGCGGCCTCGCACGTCCGGACAGTTGGCCCTGATTGCGGCACTAACCCTGGTGCTGGCCGGCTCGTTCAGTCGTTCCCTTTGGTGGCCGTTTTCCAGCCGCGAACTGATGGTCAGTTTTCTCGATGTCGGCCAGGGCGCTTCCGCCCTCGTCCGGTTCCCCGACGGTGGCACGGTGCTCATCGACGGCGGCGGCTATCGCAGCGAACGGTTCGACACCGGCGAACAATTCATTGCCCCGTTTCTCTGGCACCATCGCATCTGGCGTCTTGACGATCTGGTCATCACCCACCCCCACCATGACCATTACAACGGTCTCCCCTTTGTTGCCGCCCGGTTTCAACCGCAGCGGGTCTTCGTCAACGGCGACCCCGGCGAAGAGCCGCCCTACCAACAGTTGTTGGCCACGCTCAACCAACAGGGCGCCAAGGTGCAGACCTCGGCAGGCGGCGACATCCTGCGCAGCGATGGCGGAGCGACCCTCACCTGCCTGGGCATGCCCGGTCTGTACGAGCCGGCTGAACGATTTTCAACCAACAGCCGCAGCCTGGTGCTCAGACTCGACCATGGCTTGCGCAGCTTTCTTTTTCCGGCCGATATCGAAAGGGTCGCCGAAAACAGGCTGATCCGAGCCGGCGTGCCGCTTCAATCCGATGTACTGCTGGCGCCGCATCACGGCAGCCGCACGTCCGGCGGCGAAAATTTCCTGGACGCGGTCGGCCCGGCGCTGATCATCGTCTCCGCCGGCCCGAGACGGCAAGACGTGATGCCGGCACCGGACAACCTGGAGATCTGGCGGCAGAAAAAAATTCCCTTCCTGATCACCGCCCGCCATGGGACGGTCACCTGTCGAACCGACGGAAAGAGCATGAACGCCAGTCCTTTCGCGGGAAAAGAACTATTCCTCGACGAGTCAACCGGACAGTTTGTTCACGGAAAGTGAGGCTTGAAAGAGTGGGAATAATACGGTAGACAGGATAATTAGAAGAATAATCAGTACGACATCACGGAGGATCGTCGATGATGGTGTTCGGCAAAAAATGTCCTGCCTGCGGCAGCAAACGGCTGACGGCCCGCTCTAGCCATTCGGGGTTGGCCACCCTGCCGACCGCCCGGGCATATGCCTGCGCCGACTGCCGGCAGCAGATGGTTTTCCTGTTTCCTTTATCGCTAGCTGTTGAGAACCGGAACCATGCCCGCAAACGGCTGCCGTCGTTTTTCCTGGTCCGCATACCCGGCGACAGCAATCACTACGCCCGCATTAAAAACATCAGTGAAGGCGGCCTCTGCTTTGACCAGCACTACAACGCCGCCCCCATCGCCAACCGCTTTTTCACGCTTGATCTATACAACTGCAACGACGGCTCCTCCCTGGAACAACTCCCCACCGAACTGGTTGCCACCACCGAGGAAATCCTCGAGATCAACGGCATCAAAACCACCATCCTCAACAACAGCGCCCGATTCGTCAACCTTAACCAGGCGCAGAAAAAAGTACTCCACACCTGTTTGGCCCAATACGGGATCTAAACCCGACGAATCCTCTCGCCCGGTCAGATCTCGGTGAAATCCGACGGCTGGTGGCGAAGAAATTTCAGGAAACGTGCCTTCTCGTAGCAGTTGGTGTAGGCATCTTCGGGGCTGATCTTCTTTTTCTCCAGCAAATCAAAAATGGCATCATCCAAGGTCTGCATGCCGAATTTCTTGCCGGTCTGCATGATGGATGGAATCTGGTAGGTCTTCCCTTCACGGATCAGGTTGCGGACCGCTGCCGTGCAGATCAGGATTTCCAGGGCCGCCACCCGCCCCTTAATATCAACCCGCTTGAACAGAGTCTGCGAAACCACCGCCCGCAGGGCATCGGCCAGGGTTGAACGGACCTGCCCCTGCTGATTGGCAGGAAAAATTTCAACGACGCGGTCCACGGTCTTCATGGCGTTCATGGTGTGCAGGGTGCCAAACACCAGATGGCCGGTCATTGACGCTTCCATGGCCAGGGAAATCGTCTCCAGGTCACGCATCTCGCCCACCAGGATGATATCCGGATCCTCGCGCAGCGCACCGCGCAGGGCGGCGGAGAAACTTCGGGTATGGGTGCCCACCTCGCGGTGGTTGATAATGCAGTTCTGGCTCTTGTGAACAAACTCGATCGGATCCTCGATGGTGAGGATATGATCTTTCCGGGTCCGATTGCACTCGTCGAGAATGGCGGCCAATGTGGTCGATTTACCCGACCCGGTGGGACCGGTGACGAGCACCAAGCCCTTGGGCAGGGAGGCCAGTCGGGAAACCACCTTGGGCAATCCGAGCTGTTCACAGGTGAGGATGTCGCTGGGAATCTCCCGAAAGACCGCGCCAATGCCATACTTTTGCTGATAAAAATTACAGCGGTAGCGGGCCAACCCGGGAAT
This sequence comes from Desulfobulbus sp., assembly GCA_030602145.1. GTDB lineage: Bacteria > Desulfobacterota > Desulfobulbia > Desulfobulbales > Desulfobulbaceae > Desulfobulbus. Next base: position 4,774 of record JAUWAH010000017.1, on the reverse strand, counting down.
CTCGTAACCGAAATCGAGATCGCCGGTTTCCTCGAAGATCTTGATCTTGTCTTCGGGGCAGATCTCATAGAGCATGCTCTTCAGCCCTTCGTTGTCGAGAACCTTGAATTTCACACGCTCCATGTCACCGCGGATGCGAAGAACCGGCTGCTGGCCGGATGCCAGGTGCAGGTCGGAGGCGCCTTCGTCGTTCATCAACTTAAAAAATGCGTCTATCTGAGCCATGGATTCTCTTCCTCATAGGTGCTTCATCGGGTCAGCAAATCATACTGATACCAGGGTAGCAGAAAAAGATGTCCTTGTTGAATACTATCATGCTCTTCGTAAAAAAAGTTCCGCCGACACCTTGTTGCCATTGATTTTGGCCGATTTGCACCGCAACATGATCAAACCGTATCAGGTATCGCTCAGGGTTGCCAGGAGCGCCTCGGCGCGTTGGGCTTGCCCTGCGGTGCATCCCTTGGCCGCCAGCACCTGCCGCAAACTGCGTTCGGCGTGCTTGTGTTTCTGTTCAAGCATGTAAATCCAGCCGCGCAGCAAGAGGGCCTCACCATGGGTGCGCTGCAACTGGAGGCAACTGAGGACTGCGGCCAGGGCAGCGTCGCGATCGCCGGTATGGAACAATGCCCTGGCCAGACGATACCAATGATCAGGATTGAAGTTGTCGAGGGCCAGGGCTTTTCGGCAAAGTGTCAAGCCCAGTTCATCCCCCTCACCCTGCTCGACATAGAGCAATCCCAGGAGACTGACGGATGCACTGTCCTGGGGGAAGAGCTGCAGGGCCCGCTGACAGGCTCTGATCGCTTCTTGGGGACGGTCGTTGTCCAGGTAGGATTGGGCCAGTAATCGATACAGCAAAAACTCCTGCTCGCTGCCCGGAAAGGAACGCCAACGCTCAAAAACGGTCAGCGCCTGCCGATGGTTGCCGAATTCGGTATACAGCTTGCCCAGAGGGAGAAGCAATTCCTGGGGGCCGATGCCCGGCCGGTCCGAATCCTGATAGGCCCGCTCAAAACAGACAAGTGCCAACTCCCTTTGACCAAGGGTCAGATGCGCGTGTCCTAGATTGATCAAAGCCATGGTGTTGTTCGGCTCAATGGCCAGCACCTGCTGAAAGCAGGCGGCTGCACGCCGCTCCTGCCCACATTCCGCCAGGGTAACTCCGAGACTGTTGCCCAAATTCAGGTCACCGGGATACAATCGAAGGCCTCGTTGATATTCCCGGATAGCGGCCCGATAGTCACCCTCCTCGAAATATACATCACCGCTGACATTGAGGCTGACATGATCAAAAATCGTGGTCTTGCCCGGTCCAAGGTAGGATCCGTGGAGAAGTGCCTTCAAACAGTTACCGGGGATGTCGCCTTTGGCAAAATCCAAGCAGGGCCAGGACGCGATGCCCATGGCAATGGACTGTCCATGGCCACACTCCTTCTCGTAGAATGCCCGCACCATAGCAGCATGCTGCATGACATCAGCCGGATCGATATCCGGCAGCAGGATGAGGGCTCGGTTGTCATCCTCGCCGAGATACATTCCCGTTTCGGCCGGAAACGGCTCGGTTGACTTGACTGTGGCCGGCTGAGGCTCCACCGTCGGCTGTCGGGCCACCATCACCAGGGAAAATTGTGTCAGTCCACGACATCGCTTTGCAAGAGCGGAGATCAAGGCAGTATTGGTCAGCACGAATGGATGCGGCGACCGCTCATCCAAGCCATCGAAATCGCAGAGTCCGAAGGGGCCTCGTTTTTCGGCGATATCCAGGGATCGCCAGCATCTCTCCAGCACGTCCGTTGCCGATTGCCCCGTGCATCCGCTTGCCCGGGCAAAGCCGACCTGCACCCTGCTCAACCCCTCCCGTTTGAGATGGCGTTGCAACAAATGAGCGGTTTTCATGGCCTGTTCCCGCCCCCCCCTCGGCAGCAGAACGCCGAATACCCCGTAGCCGAAGGCGAAGCAGCAACTGCGGGTCAGTACCTGGAGAAGATCTGCTATCTCACGAATTTTTTGTAGATTCCCCGCTGCCGTCCTTCTGCTGAACACGGTGTTGACAAGAAGAAAACAACACGACCCGACGCTGGCCGTCTCCCGGAAGAAGCTTTCTGCGGCCCGCCGGTTGTACAGCCCTGTTTCCACATCGATGTAGCCTCCATGCACCAGACTAAGCTCCTCGAGCAAAGGAACGCTCATCTTTCGCAGCCATCCCGACGACATCTTGCGCAGCAGTGCCGGGTCAACCTCGTCGACGAGCACGGCCACCTGCTCGTCGGAAGGGAGATCCAATGGCAAGAGCAACCGATCCTCGATCATTGCCGGAGTCGCTTTGACAGTCGCACCCTTCGACATAATGATCTCTTCGTCGATCAAACCGGAGGGCACCAACACATTCAGGCTTCCGTCGGGACCGAACCGGGCAAAGCGGATGGTCACCGGCAGCGGAAAATGCCGAGCAACCGTTTCCGCCAGCGGGGCGGATAACAGATAGAAATCACGTAGAGAGAGCACAGTGGGCATTGTTGACCTCAAGTTGGTGGACCGTGATCGGATCAATCCGACTCTAAACAGAGAGCAAAACGAAGACTTACCACCAGTGCGTCCAATTCATCGTCGCCGATTGTCCGCAGATCAAACAGAAGGCGGTCCGCCTCCATTCTGCCCATCACAGGAACAGGTGCTTGCCGGAGTTTTCTTTCCACCAGCGAAATCTTTATCAATTCGGGAGGTACGGCAACGGCCAAGGCCCAACTGGCCAGGTTCTGTTCGGGCAGGGCCCCTCCCCCAACCCGGGATGACGTCGGAACCACGGAGAAGACATTTGGGCCTGCAATTGATGCAGTGCATTGTTGAAGAAGTCTTTCGGCCCGTTTGCGGACTACTTCATCCGGGGTGGCGATCATGGCCAGGGTCGGAATCTCACGCATTGCCTGATCTTCGTCGAGGTACAACCGTAAAACCGCCTCCAGCGCAGCCAGGGTCAGTTTATCGATGCGGACTGCCCGGTTCAAAGGGTTGCTCTTGATCTGGTCGATGCAGGCTCGTTTGCCAACAATGATGCCTGCTTGAGGTCCTCCAAGCAATTTATCGCCGCTGAAGGTGACAATATCGACTCCACTGGCGACCACCTCCTGTACCGTTGGCTCCTTGGCAAGACCAAATGAGCTTAAATCGATCAGACAACCGGAGCCAAGATCCTCCATCACAGGCAGGCCATGCTGGGCGCCCAGTCGAACCAAATCAACGTGACTGACTTCGCTGGTGAAGCCAATGATGCGATAATTGCTGCAATGTACTTTGAGCAGCAATCCGGTTTCAGGGTTGATAGCGTCCTGATAATCAGTATAGTGGGTCCGGTTGGTGGTTCCGACCTCAACCAGTTTGGCTCCGCTGCGATGCATGATATCGGGAATGCGAAAGGAGCCCCCGATTTCGACCAATTGTCCTCGCGATACGATCACCTCCCTGCCCTTGGCTATGGTTTCCAGGGCGAGAAGAACGGCGGCTGCATTATTGTTGACCACCAACGCCGATTCGGCGCCAACCAACTCGCACAACAGGGTCTCGACATGCTGGTAACGAGATCCCCTTTTTCCAGTCGTGAGGGATAATTCAAGATTGGAATACCCTCTGCTCACCGAACTCAAGGCATCAAGAGCAGCATCTGGCAGGAGTGAACGTCCCAGATTGGTATGAACAATCACCCCGGTTCCATTGATGACCCGGGTAAGACAGGGTCGATGAGCATGACGGATATAGTCAACAAGACCCGTTAGGAAGGCTGCCTGATCAGTCAAAAGATCGATCTCGGCATGACCATCAAGGATGGATCGTCGAATGGTCTCAAGAAAGGTACGAGTGCATAACTTGATTCGCCGCAAAGGAACATCATCCACCAGCCCTGACGCCGTGATCAGTTGTAAGCATTGATGAACATTGGGTATTTGAGCAAGTTTAGACCGAGTTGTCTGTTCCATTTCCGGAGCGCAAATCCTTTTCGGTGACGGGATAAAGGGTAGAGCTGATTGGTATTGATTGGTGGCCATGTTACGATAAAGGGCCGGCGGAAAGCAAACAGAAAAAAATATAATGAATTTAAAAATTTAGCAAGATAATTTCAGCAAAGCACAATGGCATTGAAAAAGCCGTTGACATTCACCGGCCGGTTTTGTATTTTCGCCGTCCGTTGCTCATGAAACATGGTGATGCATAAACATCCCATCATGAGAAAACAAATTTTCTTGACACAGACCAACCGAGCACGTTATAGTGCTGACTCGCAGCGGACGCTGCGTGGCGCATCCTGGTGAGAGCCGGGGTTTTGATCTTTGAAAACTGAACAGTAAACGAGCGGGCCAAGTTTTTTTGATTTGGACAAAAGTCCAGTCTGTAGTGACTGGCTGGGATATTAAACTGGAGAGTTTGATCCTGGCTCAGAACGAACGCTGGCGGCGTGCTTAACACATGCAAGTCGAACGCGAAAGGGACTTCGGTCCTGAGTAAAGTGGCGCACGGGTGAGTAACGCGTAGATAACCTGTCTTCATGTCTGGAATAATACGCCGAAAGGGGTACTAATACCGGATATTCTTGCTTTTCACAAGTTTTGCAAGGAAAGGTGGCCTCTGCATATGCTACTGCATGAAGAGGGGTCTGCGTACCATTAGCTAGTAGGTGGGGTAATGGCCTACCTAGGCGACGATGGTTAGCGGGTCTGAGAGGATGATCCGCCACACTGGCACTGGAACACGGGCCAGACTCCTACGGGAGGCAGCAGTGAGG
>JAUWAH010000437.1 GCA_030602145.1 Desulfobulbus sp. | reverse complement strand
GGCCGAGTTGCTCTATGGCGATCTGCGCTACCCCGATGGCGCCCTGGTGCTGGAGGCCGGCTGTGGTACCGGCTGTCAGACGGTGCAGCTCGCCGGCGCCAATCCGCGGGCCCGATTCGTGTCCATGGACCGGACCGCCTCCTCCCTGCGCCTGGCACAGCAGGCCGTTGCCGCCCATGGGCTGGACAACGTCCGAGTGCACGAGGGGGATATTTTCTCGCCCCCTTTTGCCGAGCAGACCTTTGATCACCTCTTTGTCTGCTTTGTCCTTGAGCATCTGTCCGACCCGCTGGGCGGTCTCCAGGCCCTGCGGCGGCTGCTCAAGCCCGGGGGAACGATCACCGTGATCGAGGGCGATCACGGCTCCTTTTACTGTCATCCGGAATCCGCCGCCGCCCGGCGGGTGGTCGGGTGTCTGGTCCGGCTCCAGGCCTCTCTGGGCGGCGACAGCCTGATCGGCCGCAGGCTGTATCCCCTGCTGGTGGAGGCAGGATTCGCAGAGGTGCGGGTCGAGCCGCGCCTTATCTATGTCGACGGTTCCCGTCCGGAGCTGATTGAGGGCTTTTCCCGCAACACCTTCATTGCCATGGTCGAGGGCGTGCGCGATCAGGCCATGGCCGAGGGGCTGATCGATGCGGCCGCCTGGGAGACTGGCATCACCGATCTAAACCGGGCCACCGCCCCGGACGGTACCTTCTGCTATACCTTCTTCCGGGCCCTGGCGAGCCGAGAAGCCTAGAGGAGGGCAAGAAGCAAGATCCGATGGTGGTGCAAAGAGTCGATGGCTGTCATTGCGAGGAGCACAACGACGAGAAATCTCCAGGGTCTTCATCAGGAGGCCATCCGAAAAAATTGGCTGACTTTGGGTGGTCATCAGAAATTGTTTTTTGGGCGATACCGCTTATTGTAGTGCACACCTTTCCGGTTTCCGGAGAATATCTCTGCGTCCCATAACTGCCCAACATCGCCATGTTCCGATCAATTTTTCTTCTTCTCGCCCTCAGTCCGATGCTCCTCTCCTGCGCTCCGAAGTACTACGATGGTCCGGTTTCCGACCATTTCGACGGCCAGCGGTTTTACAACCCCGGCAAGCCGATGGACAAGAATTTTTTCGATGTGCTCAGGTGGTATGCGATCCGTGAACGCCAACCCTGGCCCGACTACAGCGACCTGCCGGCCACCGACCAGCCGCCCCTACGGGTGGAGGGCGACCAACTGCGCATCGGCTTCGTCGGCCATGTGACCCTGCTCATCCAGACCCGGGGATTGAACATCCTCACCGATCCGGTCTGGTCGGAGCGGGCCAGCCCCTTTACCTGGATCGGACCCAGGCGAATCCATCCGCCGGGCATCCGCTTCGAGGATCTGCCGCCCATCGACCTGGTGCTGATCAGCCACAACCATTACGACCACCTCGACCTGGCCACCGTGGAACGGCTCTGGCACCGGGATCGGCCGCGAATCATCACCCCGCTGGGCAACGAGACCATCATCCTGGCCCGCATCCCCGATGTCCGGGTGGAGGCCCACGACTGGGGCGACCAGGTGGCGGTCTCACCGCAGATGACGGTCCACCTGGAGCCGATGCACCACTGGTCGGCCCGCAGCCCCTGGGATCGGAACCGGGCCCTGTGGGCAGCCTTTGTCCTGGTCACCCCCGAGGGCAGGATCTGTTTCGTCGCCGACAGCGGCTATGGCGGCGGCGACGCTTTCCGGGCCATTGCCGCCAAGCACGGGCCATTGCGTTTTGCCGCCCTGCCCATCGGCTCCTACGATCCCCGTTGGTTCATGACCTACGGGCACATGAATCCGGAGGAGGCGGTTCTGGCCTGGACCGAACTCGGCCGGCCGCCCATGCTGCCCATCCATTATGGCACCTTCCAACTGGCCGACACCGGCTATGAGGCGCCCTTACGCGATCTGCGTGCCGCCATGGAGGCGGCCGGGGTGGTTGAGGGGAGCATTCGGCCCCTCAAGGCCGGCGAGCACTGGTGGCTTGACTGAGTGAGGAGACGGCGGGATCGGGATCGAGGGGGGATGTCGGCAGGATTCAGCAGGGTGGGCTGGCAATCGTCGCCAAAGCCCGGCCGAGGGGGAGGGTGTCCATCAGCTCGCCTGCTCCTGCCCGACCAGCCGCACTCCCATCTCAAAGGCCCGTCGGCAGTCCTCGGGAAAGATCTCGGCCCGCCGCGCCGCCTTGTGGACCGGGTCCATGAGTTCCATGATCACCTTGGTATAGTCGGGAAACTGGTAGGTGTCGAAGCAGCACAGGGTTTCGGTCTCAATGCCGAAGGCCATGGCCAGCGACGCCTCGGTGGCGTTGAACATGGCCTCGTAGCCGATCCGTTGGCACAGTTCCTCGGTCACGTTCATGGTGTAGATGATCGCGGTTTTGATGGTTTTCGGAAAGATCGACCGGGGCGGCTGGCTGTAGACCAGCGGCGCGAACAGCAGCCGTTCCAGGAAGGAGCGCATGGCGCCGCTCATGCAGCCGAAATAGATCGGCGAGCCCAAGATGAGGACGTCGACCTGGGCCTCGATGCGGTGCAGCACCGGGGTTAACTCGTCCTGCATGACGCAGCGGCCGTTGCTCGGCCCGTCGATCAGCTTGCAGGCAAAGCAACTGGTGCAGCCCTTGTAGTCCAGATCGTAGAGATGGAGCAATTCAGTTGTCGCCCCCCGATTGGCCGCTCCTTCCAGCGCCTTGGTCAACAGGGTGGCGGTGTTCCAAGTCTTCCTCGGGCTGCCATTGATGGCGAGAACATGCATGGGCGTCCTCCTTTCGTGGGTGAAGAAATCAAGCTGCCTGGCCGTCCGGCTCGGATG
>JAUWAH010000356.1 GCA_030602145.1 Desulfobulbus sp. | reverse complement strand
ACACCGCCGAGGACCTGGACGGCCTCGACAGCATCGGTTCCTTGCCCGGCCTGCCGCCTTTTGTCCGGGGTCCGATGGCCACCATGTACGCCGGCCGCCCCTGGACCATCCGCCAGTACGCCGGTTTCTCGACGGCCCGGGAATCCAACGAATTCTACCGCAAGGCCTTGGCCTCCGGGCAAAAAGGACTATCGGTGGCCTTCGATTTGGCCACCCATCGCGGCTACGACTCAGACCATCCCCGGGTGACCGGCGATGTGGGCAAGGCCGGCGTGGCCATCGATTCGGTCGAGGACATGAAGATTCTGTTTGACGGCATACCGCTCGACCAGATGTCCGTCTCGATGACCATGAACGGGGCGGTTATCCCCATCCTCGCCAGCTACATCGTCGCCGCCGAGGAGCAAGGGGTGAAGCACGAGCAACTGACCGGCACCATCCAAAATGACATTCTCAAGGAATATCTGACCCGCAACACCTTCATCTACCCGCCTGGGCCATCGATGCGCATCGTCGCCGACATTATCGGTTTCTGTTCGAAACATATGCCGCGCTACAATACCATCAGCATCAGCGGTTATCACATGATGGAGGCCGGGGCCAACAGCGTCCTGCAGGTGGCCTTCACCATGGCCGACGGCCTGGAATATGTGCGCACCGCACTGCGGGCCGGCATGAACGTCGATGAATTCGCGCCGCGCCTGTCCTTCTTTTTCGGCATCGGCATGAATTTCTTCATGGACATCGCCATGCTCCGGGCCGCACGCTTCCTCTGGCACCGCTTGATGCAGCAGTTCACCCCCCGGGACCCGCGTTCATCCATGCTGCGCACCCACTGCCAGACCTCGGGATGGAGTCTGACCCAGCAGGATCCGTATAACAACATCATCCGCACCACCCTCGAAGCACTGACCGCCGTACTCGGCGGCACCCAATCGCTGCATACCAACTCGTTTGACGAGGCAATCGGCCTGCCCACTGATTTTTCGGCCCGCATTGCCCGCAACACCCAGATCATTATCCAGGAGGAATCCGAGGTCTGCCGGGTTATCGACCCCCTCGGCGGTTCCTATTACGTGGAATCGCTGACCAACTCAATTGTCCAGGAGGCACTGAAAATAATCGACGAGGTGGAATCCCTGGGCGGTATGGCCAAGGCGATTGAGTCAGGGATGCCGAAGATGCGCATCGAGGAATCGGCAGCCCGCAAACAGGCCCGGATCGATCAGGGCCTGGATGTGATCGTCGGGGTCAACAAATATCAGCTGAAAGACGAAAAAATCGATTTTGAAATCAGAGAAGTGCCCGCCTCAGTCCGTGACGACCAGATCGAGCGACTGCGCAGCACCAAAAAGAATCGGGACCAGGGACTGGTTGAGCGCACCCTGGCCGAACTGACCCGGGCGGCCGAAGGTGGCGGCAACTTGCTGGAAGCCGCCCTGCCGGCGATCCGCGCCCGGGCGACCATCGGAGAGGTGTCGGACGCCATGGAAAAAGTATTCGGCCGCTTCGTCAGCACTACTCGCTGCATTTCCGGGGCATACGCTTCCGAATTCCAGACGAAGCCGGAGACGCTCGAACAGGTGCGGCACCGCACCGAGACCTTTCTCAGGACCCATGGTCGTCGGCCCCGTATCCTGGTGTCGAAGATGGGCCAGGACGGTCATGACCGGGGCATCAAGGTTATCGCCAGTGCCTACGCCGACCTCGGTTTCGATGTAGATATCGGGCCGCTCTTTCAGACCCCCCATGAGGCGGCCAAGATGGCCATCGAAAACGATGTACACGTGGTCGGCGCCTCCAGCCTGACCGCCGGACACAAGACCCTGGTGCCGGCCCTGGTCGAAGAACTGCGGCAACAAGGCGGCGGCGACATCCTGGTGGTGGCCGGCGGCATCATCCCCCCCGGTGATTACGCCTACCTGCACGAGCGCGGTGTCAAGGCAGTGTTCGGACCGGGGACCTCGGTAATCGATTCGGCTAACCGGACATTGGACCTCATCGAAGCCAGCCTTGGTTGAATGCCTCTGCCCCGGCCACCACACCGGGGCAGATCCATATCATCGACCAACGGGCCCGACAATCGGCATGCACAAAGATCCCACCTATTACATCCAGGGAGTGCGCGACGGCAACCGTTTGATGTTGTCGCGCACCATCACCCTCATCGAGTCATCCCTCCCCAGCCACCAGGAGTTGGCGGCAACGATTATCGAACAGCTCCTGCCCTACAGCGGTAACAGCATTCGCCTGGGAATCACCGGCGTGCCGGGAGCGGGAAAGAGCACCTTCATCGACAGCTTCGGCATGCTGCTGACCGAACGGGGGCATCGAGTGGCGGTGCTGGCCATCGACCCGAGCAGTTCCCGCAGCGGCGGTTCGGTGCTCGGCGACAAGACCCGAATGATCAATCTTGCCGCGGCCGGCAATGCTTTTATCCGGCCGTCGCCCACCGGTGGCACCCTCGGAGGCGCAGCCCGCAGGACCAGAGAATCGATGCTGGTCTGTGAAGCCGCCGGCTTCGACGTGATCATCATCGAGACAGTTGGCGTTGGCCAATCGGAGACCGCGGTTGCGGCCATGGTCGATTTCTTCCTGGTGCTGATGATCGCCGGTGCCGGCGATGAGTTGCAAGGGATCAAGAAAGGCATTCTCGAGGTCGCCGACGCCATTGCCATCAACAAGGCCGATGGCAACAATCTTCTGCCCGCCGAGCAGGCGCGCCGCCAGTACGAAACGGCCCTGCACCTCATCGCTCCGGACAATCCACTCTGGTCACCGCCCGTTCTCACCTGCAGCGCTTTGGAAAAAACAGGCCTGACGGACATCTGGGAGACGATCGGCCGACATCGCCAGGTCCTTGCCGCCAGCGGCGACCTGCAACGAAAGCGATCCCGTCAATCGGTGGCTTGGTTCCAGCAGCTGCTCCTCGAAGGGCTCAGTTCCTGGTTCCACAACCATCCGGCGATCCGCGAGCGCCTTCCGCTTGTGGTCAGGGAAATCGAGCAGAGCCGGCTCTCTCCGGCTCTCGCAGCAACCTCCCTTCTGCAATCCATCTACCAGGAGCCAAGCGCCCGATCGTAATCCGGTTCTTGACCGATCTCGGGCACCTGCTCGGTGTAAATGATGGTGCCGCCGTCGTCAATGACCACCACGGCCCGGGACAAGAGCCCGCGGATCGGGCCGGTGGCGATGGTCACCCCGTAATCCGTGCCGAAATCGGGAGATCGGAAGGTGGAAACGGCATGGACATTGGCGATCCCCTCCGCTTCGCAAAAGCGCTTATGGGCGAAAGGCAAATCGGCCGAGACACAGAGCACCACCGTGTTGTCCCGCTTGGCCGCTTCTTCGTTGAACCGTCGTACCGAGGCGGCACAGGTGGGGGTGTCGATACTGGGGAAAATATTGAGCACCACCGTCTGCCCTAAGAAATCGCCGAGGCGGCATTCCGAGAGGTCGGTCTTCACCAGGATGAAGACCGGTGCTTTCGTTCCGGTCTGGGGAAGAGAGCCAACGGTTTCAATGGGGTTACCGCGTAGGGTTATGGTCGCCATGAAATTCCTCCCTTTCTGGAGTTGACACCGGGCTACGATCTGTCCGGTCGTGGAGTGGTTTGATTTTGACGAAACGGTACCCGAC
>JAUWAH010000399.1 GCA_030602145.1 Desulfobulbus sp. | reverse complement strand
CTCGGTGGCGGCGGCGACCGTGGCTGCTTTGTCGGAGGTGTCCCTGGCGGCGGAGGAGAGTTGCCTGGAGACTGCGGCCAGGTCGTTGGACGATGCGGCCAGCCGATCGACCCCGCCGACGATGTCACGGATCATTGTGCTCAGTTGGCCGACCATGGAGTTGAGCGACCTGGCCATGGCACCGATCTCGTCATTTTGGTCGATGTCAAGCTTGGCGGTGAAATCGCCCCTGGCCATGGTCTCGGCCAGGGCCGAGGCCTTGCCCACCGGCCCGGTGATCGAGCGGACCATGAAAAAGGCCATAAGCACGCTCAGGGTCAGGGCGGCAATCAGCAGGATGGAGATCAGCCGCACGGCCATGCGGGCGCGATTTTCGGCCTCTTGGCCTGTCTGCTTGGCCAGTTCGGTCTGGAAGGCGATCAGTTCATTGAGGGTTGTGAAATAGGCCGTCTGGATCTGCCGGTACTCGCCCAACAGGAGCATTCTGGCCCGGAGGGTCTGTTCGTCTTTGATGAACCCGATCAGGGCTTCGAGGTGGCGGCCAAAGACGGGTCGAATCTCAGTGGTGATCCTCTTGATCAGCGCCGCTCCTTTTTCCTGGGTAATGGTCTTCTCCATCTGTTCGAGCAAGACTGTGGCCTGTTTTCGGGCATCGGCAATTCGCTGAAATTCTCGTTCCTGGTTGCCTTTGTTGTCGTCGATGATCAGGTTGCGGACAGCCCTGGCAACGATGTTGATCTGGTCGATGAGGGCGTTGGCCTGCTCGGTCTTGACCATCCGGTCTTCGACCAGCAGGTCGATCTCCTCATGCAGTCCCTTGACCGCTTGAATGCCGTAACCGCCGACAATGAGCATGAGTACCAGGAGACAGCCGAAACCGAGTCCCAACCGGGTTCCAATTTTCAAATTATTCAGCATGGCCAATTCCTCTCTGAAGATATTCATCCACGCATGGGGTGGGCTTGAACCCCTTGCGCCTCAACACTTTTGTGCGAGCTTGCAGTCTTTGTACATCAAATTAACGCACAAACCGGATTGGAAGTCAAAAAGCAATTGGACGAAGTGCGAGGCTGTTTTTTTGTGTACAGAACGTTCAGGCGGGGGCGGGTGTGGAGAAGATGGGAATTGTTTCGTGCGGGAAACCCTCTCCCCGGAGCACGAGGCCGGACGGGAAGAGGGGGAGAGGCGGGGTGGTTGTTATATGATTGATGTTGGTTTCGACGGCACTGCCATACCGGAGCAAGGATCTTTCATTGCTTGGTGTGGCTGGCCAATGTGGTCCAGCCGTCCTGTTTAGAATGTGTAGGTCAGGCTGATGCCGCCATAGACATTGGTGTGCACGGCCCCATCGGGCAGAGCGTCGTCGTCCAAGTTGTCGGTGAGGTTGATGTTGGCGCCGATGCCGAAGGCCTCGGTGACCATGTATTTGGCCGAGGCGGTCAGGGTGTAGTTGAAAAAGCCGCTGTCCGTGCCGCCGGCGTAGGATTCGGCGAAGTCGTCACCGGCATAACCGATCAGGCCGCTGAGTCCCAGGGTTGTCTTGTCGTTGAGGGCGTAGGTGTAGCCAAGCCCGACGGTGAGGTAGTAATCGGAAACCGCGTCGATATCATAATAGAGCTTGGTTGAAATGGCGAAGCCGGCGCCGAGGTCGTAACCGAGACCGGCGAACAGCTCGGTGGTATGTGTGTCGAAACCATCGGCCGCCTCGGGGAACAGGTAATGGATGATACCGACGCTGATGTCGACGCCTCCCAGGTTAAAGGCATAGGAACCGGTCAGGTCGACTTCGGAAAACCTGTTTTCCCTGATGGCTCCGTCATAGTCGTCGATATCATAGTTCCCCCACACATTGAAGGCGAAGCCGTTATGGGAGACATCCATGCTGGGTTGCAGGACCAGGCCGTTGTTGAAGGTCAGGCCGCGCCACACATAGGCGCTGTTGACATCGAGGGCGGCGGTGGCGGTTGCCGCCTCGGCATGGGTTGCGGCACCCCCCGCCACCAGGGTGGCCAGTGCAGCTACGGAAAATAAACGTTTCATTCTTCTCTCCTTTGTTCATGTCAATGATGGACACGCTCCACGGTCTTCTTGCCGGACAGGCGGCAGGATGTTCAGACCAGGGAGCAATGATCGGACCAGTGCCAATTCATTAGCATGCATCATGCCTTTTTGAAGATTAGATTAAAAAACAATTAAATATTGAAAAGTTGTCCGATTGTTGGCGCTCGACCGGCGGACAAGATCTGGATATATGTTACATTTTTGATATTTTTTTTGTCCGATATGCGCAGAAATGTAATCTTGTCTGGGGTGGGGTTGCGTTTTTGGAGGGAGGTCGACGCGGCGAGCGGGACTTAGGGGGATGTCAGTTCGATGAACACTTCCACGTCGGGCCAGCGTTTGGCGACCGGCTGGATGGAGGGGCGGGCAATGACCTTGACAAACAGGCGGCTGTCGGTGGAGATCGATTCGAGGTAGATGGGAGTGGTCAACACTTCCTCGTTGATTTTTTCATTCCTGGTCACCGGAATGGTCACCAGCACCGTCTCCGGGGTGACGGTGATCTTCTTGATTTTCAGGTTGCCCGGCAGTTTGCCGAGGATCTGGGGGGTGATCGGCAGATTTTTCTCCACCACGGTGGCCAAGGTCAGTTTTAATTGTTGGGGAGAGGTGTCCAACAGGGTGATGCCCTTGGGTAGCCGCAGGTTTTCGCTGGTGATGATGATCGTTTGACTGCCCTTGGTCATTTTGGAGAGATCGATTTTGACGCTGGGGGGATTGCTGGCCAGGTTGTCGATTTCGGATTTTGGTCCGGAGAGATAGAGTTTGACCTCGTTGGGTTTTTCCCCGACCAGAACCAGGTCATCGGCCGGTGCGGTGTAATCGATGGTCACCGGGAAGACCCGTTCCACCATTTCCCGCTGCGACAGGATCAGGCTTGACCAGAACACCACCGCGATGATCAGGCTGGCTACGATCTGAAAGATGGTCCGTTTGCGGATTTTCGGTGCGCTGTCCCGGTTGAGAAACCCCATTTCCCGCTGATGGTCGATGATGGCGCGGGTGATCTCGTCGGCGCTGCGCATCGGGTGCATCTCGCCGTTGACGAATGCGGAAACCTTGCCCCGTTCCTCGGAGACGACCAGGGCCAGGGCGTCGGTCTGCTCGGCCAGTCCCATGGCG
>JAUWAH010000279.1 GCA_030602145.1 Desulfobulbus sp. | reverse complement strand
CAACGGCACCTATGCCTCGGTGATCATCCTCGACAACCGCACCACCGCCATGACCGGCCACCAGGACAACCCGGCCTCGGGCCAGACCATCACCGGCGAACCGGCCCCGACCCTGGATCTGGAGCAGTTGTGCCGGGCGCTGGGCGTGCAGCGGGTGGTGGTGGTCAATCCCCACGATGTCGAGGCCACCCGCAAGGTGCTGAAGGCGGAGATCGAGGCCCCCGAGCCGTCGGTGATCATCAGCCGCGCTCCCTGCGTGCTGCTGCCCGAAGAGGTCAAGCGGCCCAAGCCGTCCTATTTCACCAACCTCGCCAACTGCACCGGCTGCATGCTGTGCGTGCAGATGGGCTGTCCGGCCATCAGCTGGACGCCGCTGACCCCGGAAGAGGCAGTGGCGCGCGGGTATCGTGACAAGCAGAAAGGCTTTGCCCGCATCACCGAGGTGCAGTGCAACGGCTGCGGCCAATGCGCCTGCGTGTGCAAATTCGAGGCGATCACCAGAAAGGAGGACAAGTAATGAAACAGAGCGGCAACATTCTCTTTTCCGGGGTCGGCGGCCAGGGGATCCTCCTGGCCAGCGAACTGACCGCCCATGCCCAGCTGGCCGCGGGCTTCGACGTCAAGAAGAGCGAGGTGCACGGCATGGCCCAGCGCGGCGGCTCGGTCGAAGCCCATCTCCGCTATGGCCAAAAGGTCTATTCGCCCTTGATCGAACTGGGCGCGGCCGACATCTTGGTGGCCTTCGAGATCCTGGAGGCGGTCCGCTACCTGCCCTACCTGCACCGGGACAGCGCCGTGGTGGTCAACACCCAGAAGATCCTGCCGCCGGCGGTGGCGCTGGGCAAGGCCAGCTATCCGGAAAACATCCTCGACGAACTCAAGTCCCGCCACATCAACGTCGTGGCCATCGACGCCTTTGCCGTGGCCGAATCGGTGGGCGAGCTGCGCACCGCCAATGTGGCCATGGTCGGTGCCATGTCCAATTTCCTCGCCGTCGGTCCCGAGGTCTTCCTGGCGGTGATCGACAACACGGTCAAGGCCCAGTTCCGCGAGGTCAACAAGCAGGCCTTCAATGCCGGTCGGGCGGCGGTCTACGCTTGAGCCACAGGCGCCAGACGAACAACGAGGAGAGACGATGATGTGGGTTGAGGAAATCGAAACGCTGCCCAGATCCGGGCTGGAATCGATCCAGCTGAAACGACTGCAGGCCCTGGTTCGCCGGATGTACGACAAGGTGCAGCCCTACCGGGCCAAGATGGACGCCGCCGGGGTCAAGCCGGCCGACATTCGCACCCTGGCCGATCTGCGCCACCTGCCCTTCACCACCAAGGACGACCTGCGCGACAACTACCCCTTCGGGCTTTTTGCCAGCCCCATGGAGGATGTCATCCGGGTGCATGCCTCCTCGGGCACCACCGGCAAGTCCACCGTGGTCGGCTACACCCAGGCGGACATCGATCTCTGGGCTTCGGTGATGGCTCGCTGCCTGACCATGGCCGGGGTGACCAGGGGCGACATGGTCCATAACGCCTATGGATACGGCCTGTTCACCGGCGGCCTCGGCGCCCACTATGGCATCGAGGCCCTCGGCGCCACGGTCATCCCGGTTTCGGGCGGCAATTCCAGACGGCAGATCACCATCATGCGCGACTTTGGCTCCACCGTGCTGCTCTCCACGCCCTCCTATGCCCTCAACCTGGCCGATGCCATGGCCGACGCCGGGGTCTCTCCGGATGAACTCAAGCTGCGGGTCGGCATCCATGGCGCCGAGCCGTGGAGCGAGAACATGCGCGAGGAGGTCGAGCGCAAGCTGGGCATCAAGGCGGTGGACATCTACGGCCTGTCGGAGATCATCGGCCCCGGCGTGGCCATGGAGTGCCTCCACACCGAGCGCGGCATGCACATCCTCGAGGACAATTTCCTCCCCGAGGTGATCGACCCCGATACTCTGGAAGCACTGCCCTACGGCGAAACCGGCGAGTTGGTCTTCACCACCCTGACCAAGGAGGCCTTTCCCCTGATCCGTTACCGGACCAAGGACATCTCCCGGCTCTTCCTCGAACCCTGCGGCTGCGGCCGCACCCTGATCCGCATGGAAAAGGTCACCGGCCGCACCGACGACATGCTCATCATCCGCGGCGTCAACGTTTTTCCCTCCCAGGTGGAGCACGTTCTGGTGGGGGTCGAAGGGGTCGAGCCGCACTACCAGATCGAGGTGACCCGCGAGGGCAGCCTCGATGTGATGAGCGTGCTGGTTGAAGTCAGCGACGATATTTTTTCCGACGAGATCAAGGTCCTGGAACGACTCACCAAGAAAATCCAGTCCGAAATCAAGGACATGCTGGGCGTGACCTGCAAGGTCAAGCTGGTGGAGCCCCGCTCCATCCAGCGTTCCGAGGGCAAGGCGCAGCGGGTGATCGACCGGAGGAAGCTCTAGCTGTTGAGGTTGGTTAGTCTATGGTCTGTGAGCTGGACAGGCCCGAGCGTGTCGGGGTTCTCCCGCCCGGCAAGCACCTTTGGGCCATCGGTCCGGGAAGAGCGGTTGTCGCTCAAAGACTAAAACGCCTACAGACTATCCACCTGAAAACTATCCACCTAGAATTGGAGGGATCGTATGCGTGTCGAGCAGATTGCGGTTTTTCTTGAGAACAAATCGGGCCGTCTGGCGGAGATCACCCGTATCCTGGCCGAGAACGACATCAACATCCGGGCGCTGTCGGTGGCCGACACCGCCGATTTCGGCATCCTGCGCCTGATCGTCGACAAGGTCGACTTGGCCAAGGAGGCGCTGCGGAACGGCGGCTTCACCGTCGGCAAGACCAACGTGGTGGCGGTCGAGGTGCCGGATCGGGCAGGCGGACTGGCCAGCGTGCTCAAGGTGGTCAACGAGGTCGGGCTGAATGTCGAGTACATGTATGCCTTTGTCAACAAGAGCGGCGCCAATGCGGTGCTCATCTTCCGCTTCGACGAAATGGACAAGGCGATCGACGTGTTGCAGTCGAAGGGCTTCACCCTGTTGACCGGAGCCCAGATCTGCGCCCTCTGAAGGGGCAAGGCGATGCTGCTCCCGGCTGCACCGGGTGGTGGGCATCCAACCGGCATGGCTTGCGCAAACTGGCCGGCCACAACGAACAATGAAAGGGATGTGCTCCGGCATGGCACCGCCGGCGGAATCAACACGTTCATAGACCTTTCAGAGACATCAGACGAGATGAGGGGGATAGCATGAACAGCAGGATCAAATGGTGGACCGTGGCTTGGGCCGCGGGATGGCTTGTGCTCTCGGCAACGCTTTCCACGGCGGTGGCCGGCACCATCAAGGTGGGGGCGATTTTTGCGGTGACCGGTCCGGCCTCGTTTCTCGGTGGCCCTGAGGCCCGCAGCGCCGAGATGGTGGTGGAGAAGATCAACAAGGCCGGGGGCATCAACGGCGACACCATCGAACTGATCATCAAGGATTCGGCCGGCAGCACCGAAAAGGCGGTCTCCTTTGCCAAGCAGTTGATCGAGGAGGACAAGGTAGTCGCCATCATCGGCCCCTCCACCTCGGGCGAGTCGATGGCGGTCAAGAAGATCGCCGAAGACGGCAAGACAGTGCTGATCTCCTGCGCCGCCGCCGAGGTGATCGTCAATCCGGTGGCCAGCTACGTCTTCAAGACCCCGCAGAAGGACTCGTTCGCCGCCCAGATGATCTTCGAGGAGATGCAGCGGCTGAAGATCGACACCATCGCCATAGCCTCCGGCAACGACGGATTCGGCAAGGCCGGTAAGGAGCAGTTGGAGAAGATGGCCCCCGCCTTCGGCATCAAGGTGGCCGCTTCCGAGACCTATGACAGCAAGGCCACCGACCTGAGCGCCCTGGTGGCCAAACTCAAGGCCGACGCCTCCATTCAGGCGGTGATCAACTGGTCGGTGGTGCCGGCCCAGGCAATCATCGCCAAGAACATGCGCCAGGCCGGCTGGCAGGTGCCGCTCTTCCAGAGTCACGGGTTCGGCAACATCGAGTATGCCAAGGCCGCCGGCGCCGCCGCCGAGGGGATCATCTTTCCCTGCGGCCGCCTGCTGGTGGTCGATGCGCTGCCCGACACCCATCCGCAGAAGGCGCTGCTCAGCCAGTACAAAAGCGAATACGAGGCCAGGTACAAGGAAGACGCTTCGGCCTTCGGCGGCTATGCCTTCGACGCCATGAACATTGTGGCGGAGGGCATCCGCCAAGCCGGCAACGACCGGGCCAAGGTTCGTGACGCCATCGAGGGACTGAGCAATTTTCCCGGGGTCGGCGGCATGTTCACCTTCAGCCCCCAGGACCACAATGGACTCACCATCGACTCCTTTGCCATGCTGACGGTCAAGGACGGCAAATTCGTTCTCTATCAGGGCAAATAAGGGATGCGCCGGCGGGCCTCGAACCGACGGCCGCCGGCCCCATAGAACAACAAGAGGATCGATCGCGTATTTC
>JAUWAH010000151.1 GCA_030602145.1 Desulfobulbus sp. | reverse complement strand
CGGTTCAACCGGCTCGATGACTTCCGCAACCTGCAACCGGGCGCGAGGCTGATCTTCCCGCCCTTGGAGTGACCGTCATTCCCGAAGAACGCACCCTGCCCATCGCCGCCGGACACCGCGCCTTCACCGTCAAGGTGGAGGGGGTCGAGGTGGGACGGGAACATCACCTGCTTGCCGTGACCGTGACCAAGGCGGCCAATCGCATCGCCTCCGCCCGGCTGGCCTATGCCGATGGCGCCGCCGCCACGGGCCGTTTCCCCCTGAGCAGCGGCGACCTGTTCGTTCCGGGCAGGGCGGTGCAGATCCTGGCCGGCTCCACCGACGACCCCGTGATCCTGTTCACCGGCATCGTGATCCGGCAGAGCCTGAAGATCCGTGACCGGGTGACGCCGCAGGTGGTGGTCGAATGCCGGCACCGGGCGGTCAAACTGACCGTGGGAGTCAACAACGGCTACTTCGTCGACCGGACCGACGGCGACATCATCACCTCCCTGGTGGAGCGGGCCGGCCTGCGGGCCGAGGTCGAGGCGACCGCAGTGACCCACAAACAGCAGGTCCAGTACGACTGCACCGACTGGGACTACCTGCTCATGCGGGCCGAGGCCAACGGCCTGTTGGTGTTCACCAACGGCGAGGAGGTCGCGGTCAGGGCACCGGCGACCGGCGCCGCCCCGGCCTGCCGGCTGCTGTTCGGCGCCACCATCCTGGAGATGGACGTGCAGATGGATGCCCGGGGACAGTACAATGCGGTGACCGGCCGGACCTGGGACGGAGCCTTGCAGGAGGTGGTGGAGCGGCAGGCAACGGACCCCGGCATCACCGGTCCCGGCAACTTGGGCGTCGCCGACCTGGCCGGGGTGGTCGGCCTGGACAGCTACCGCTTGCAGCACGCGGCGGTGGCGGCCGACGAGGCCCAGGCCTGGGCCGACGCCCACTTGCTGAAGACGCAGATGAGCCGGGTGAACGGCCGGATCAAGTGCGAGGGCATCGGCACGGTCAACCCCGGCGATCTGGTCACCCTCGGCGGGGTGGGCGACCGCTACAACGGCACGGCCTATGTCAGCGGCGTCCGGCACGATTTCGACCTGATCCAGGGGTGGAAGACCCATCTCCAGGTCGGCGGCCTCGACGGCTGGCTGGGCCGGCAGCAGCCGGTCACCGCCCCCAAGGCGGCGGCCCTGGTGCCCGGCATCAACGGCCTCCAGATCGGCGTGGTCACCGGCAACGAGGATCCGGACGGCGAGCACCGGGTGCGGGTGCGGATGCCCCTGGTCAGCAGTGACGAAGACGGCGTCTGGTGCCGGGTGGCGGCGCTTGATGCCGGCCATGAGCGGGGGTTCTTCTTCCGACCGGAAATCGGCGATGAGGTGGCGCTCGGCTTTGTCAACGACGATCCCCGCCATCCGGTGATCCTAGGCATGCTCCACAGCAGCGCCAAACCGGCGCCGCTTGCCGGGTCCGATGACAACCACGAGAAGATCTACCGGAGCCGCTCGGGCATGGAGATCTCCTTCAACGACGACACCTCGGTGCTGCGGCTTGCGACCCCGGCCGGCAACGCCCTCATCCTGAGCGAAGCGGATCGGGCCGTCATCCTCGAAGACCAGCACGGCAACAGGCTGGCGATGGACCAGAGCGGCATCACCATCGAGAGCAGCACGGCGCTCACCCTCAAGGCGGCAACGGCATTGACCCTTGAGGCGGGCACCTCGCTGGCGGTCAAGGGCGGCGCCGATTTCAAGCTGGAGAGCAGCGGCGGGGTCGAGATCAGCAGCAGCGGCGTGGCCACGATCAGGGGATCGTTGGTGCGCATCAACTGAACCGGAATCCACCGGACGGAGGGCCAGCCGATGCCACCGGCAGCGAGGGTAGGGGATGTGAGCACCCATGGCGGCGCCGTGGTCGGGCCGGGCGTGGCCACGGTGCTGATCGGCGGCATGCCCGCGGCGGTGGCCGGCGACACCCATGTTTGCGCCCTGCCGCCCAGCGGCCATCAGCCGACGGTCAGCCCCTTTGCGGTCGGCAGCGGGACGGTGCTGATCGGCGGCCTGCCGGCCCTGCGCACCACGGACCCGTGCGGCTGCGCGGCCATGGCACTGGTCGGCGAACCGACGGTGCAGATCGGTTGACGACCAGGGCCGTCGGAGACGACGGAAGCATGATGGCAAGTACAACCTGATGGACAAGGCATGAACGACCACGGATCAGACCCGCTGTACACCTCTTTCCTCGGCAGGGGCTGGAGTTTTCCGCCCCGGTTCGACCGCGCCAGCGGCGAGGTGCGCATGACCGAGGATGAGGAGGACATCCGCGCCAGCCTCATCCTCCTTCTGGGGACGGTGGCCGGGGAGCGGTTCCTGCACCCCGACTACGGAATTGATATGCAGGCCCTGCTGTTCGAATCGCTCGGCACGACCATGCAGACCTTTCTCAAGGACCGGGTGCGGACCGCCATCCTGGTGCATGAGCCGCGGATCGACCTGCTGTCGCTCGATCTGGAGACCACCGCCCAGCACGATGGCCGGATCGCCCTCATCGTCGACTATGCGGTGCGGGCCACCAACTCCCGCTACAATCTGGTCTATCCGTTCTATCTCTCGGACGGCAACGAAATGCGGCGGGCAATGACCGGCAACCAAGGCTGATTTCACCCACAAAACGGCGGCGCCATGGCAGAACGCGACATCATCCGGAATCTCATTTTCCGCCTCGGACAGAGCCAGGCCGAACGGCTGCCCGCCGAGTTGGACGTGCACCATACCGATGTCGACGAACAGAGCGGCGCCGACCTGCTGCGTTTTCTGCGCAGGCTGGCCGGCCATATCCGCTTCTACGACGGCGATCCCGAAACAGAGTCCGGCGACTGGTCATCCTTTTTCCCCGCCGACGAGGCGGCGGTGCACCGCCTGCTCACCCACGACCAGGGAACAATCACCCCCCATCTCGGCCTGTTGGTCGCCTTCCTCGAACTCTACAAACTGCCCCAGCAGCGGCTCAACGGCCTGACCGGCCGTCACCTGGATTTTTTCTATCGGCAGGTGCTCCGGTTCGCCACGCGCTCCGCCCGGGCCGACCGGGTTCATCTGCTCGTGGAATTGAAGAAAAACGCCCCGCCGGTGCTGCTCGGTCCGGACCACCGCTTTGTGGCCGGCAAGGATCGGTTGGGCAGGGAACAACTCTACGCCCCGGAAAGGGTCACGGTGATCAATCATGCCACGGTGATCGGCCTGCGGAGCGTCTTCGTCGATACGGCGGGGCAGGGCCGGGTACTGGCGGCGCCGGTGGCCAATTCCGCCGATGGCCTTGGTGAACCGCTTGATCCGCAGACTCCCGCCTGGCAGGGGCTGGGCCACGATGGCCTGCCGCCCGCTGCCATCGGCTTTGCCCTGGCCGCTCCGGTTCTGCGCATGCGGGAGGGAACCCGCACCGCGACCGTGAACCTGACCCTGGATGCGGTTGGCAACCGCCGGGTGACGGCCGCCGCCCTCAGCGAAGCCTTCGAGATCTTTCTCACTGGCGACCAGGGATGGTTGGGGCCTTTTGCCCCCGAAAGCCTCAGCCTGACCGATGGTGGCCGGGGCACAGCCCAGTTGCGTTTTTCCCTGACCGTGGATCAGGATGGGCCACCGGTGGTCGATTACCATCCCGAACTCCACGGCGGCCACTTCGTCGCCGAGGCGCCGGTCGTGCAGGTGCTCCTCCGCCAGGATGCCGGCAGCATCGGTTATACGGCCCTCCGGTCATTGCATCTTCGCAGCGCGGCGGTTTCGGTGCGGGTACAGGGGATGGTCTCCCTGACCCTGGAGAACGATCTCGGCGGGCTGAACCCAACCAAGACGTTCCTGCCCTTTGGCCCCCAACCGGTCTCGGGGGGACGGTTGGCCATCGGGTGCCCCGAAGCCTTGGCCAAGTCGCTCTCCGAATTGACCCTGGCCATCGAGTGGCAGGATGCCCCGGCACGTTTTGCCAACCGCTACCGTCGCTACAACCTTCGGAGCATCGACAACACCTCGTTCACCGCCACCGTGGCCTTTGGCGACGCCTCCGGTTGGCGGTGCGTCCGTCAGGGCGAACCGCTGTTCGACGCTGCCGACGGCAGGGCGGTGCGCACCCTGGCCTTCACCAACGCCACCCCATACGGTGGTGCCGGACCGAGCAGGGCAGCACGGCTGCGCGGCCTGGAGCGGGTCCAAACCCCCTGGGCCATCCAGAAGGTTCGGGCCACGATCCTCACCCGGCCGCTGCTGGTTGCCGGCCCGCCGGCCGTCCCGTCACCGGTTCGGGATCGGATCACCCTGACCCTGGAACAGGGGTTCCACCACGACACCTACCGGCGCCGATTCGTCGAGCAGGTGGTGCGCGCCGGCTCCACCGGCACCGAGCCGGACCTGCCGGCCGAACCCTACACGCCGGCCGTTCGCGCCTTGACTCTGGGATATACGGCCTCCTCGGGAACGGTGCGCATCGCCGATGATGACCGGGGGCCGGTCAGTCTGGACGATTTTGCCCGGCCGGAATGCGTCTTTTTCCAGGTGACGCCCTTCGGCTGCCTGCGTGAGCACGGCTATCAGCGCCAACAGTCCGCCTTTCAGGACGACCAGACCGTCTCCCTGCTGCCCCGCTTCGAGGGGATGGGACACCTGCAGATCGGATTGGCCGATCTCCGCGGCGGCGACAGCCTCTCGCTTCTTGTCCAGGTGGCCGAAGGCAGCGGTGACCCTGACCTGGTCGCGCCTCCGGTCCACTGGTCGGTGCTCTGTGCCAACTCCTGGCGGCCGCTGGATGCTCGGAGCCTGGTGGAGGATACCACCAACGGCCTGTTGACCAGCGGCATCGTCTCCCTTGTTCTTCCGTCCGAGACCACCACCACCAATACCCGGCTGCCCGCCGGGGCTGTCTGGTTGCAGGCCGCGGTGGCCCGCAATCCGGGAGCGGTGGCGCGGCTCATCGAGGTGGCGGCGGGTGCGGTCCCGCTCAGCTTCGTCGATCCCGGCGACGATCTGACCCCGCCACCGATTGCCCTGCCCGCCGGTTCGATCACGGCGATGCGCTCCGGACCGGCAACGATCAAGACCATCCGCCAGCCGTACGGGAGTTTCGGCGGCCGTCCGGCCGAAACCGAGGCTCATTTTCATACCCGGGTCGCCGAGCGGTTGCGGCACAAAAACCGCTGCATCACCGCCTGGGATTACGAACGGATCGTGCTGGAGGCCTTTCCCGCCGTGCATCGGGTCAAGTGCATTCCCCACGCCAGCGGCGATTGCTGGCTGACGCCGGGCCATGTCCTGCTGGTGGTGGTGCCGGATCTGCGCCGGCAGTCGGGCGGCAACCCTTTCCAGCCCAAGGTCGATGCCGACACCCTGACCCGGATCGCCGACCATGTCCGGGCGCGCTGCCCCGGCCAGGTCAGGGTGGCGGTGCGCAACCCCCGATATCAGCAGGTCCTGGTGGACTGCGCGGTCCGCTTGCATCGCGGCTATGCGGTCAACACCTGGCTCGGCGAACTCGACCGGGCGATCATCTCCCTGCTTTCCCCCTGGATGGCGGCGGAGCGGGGCGCGGACCTCGGTTTCGGCGGCATGGTGGTCAAATCGGTGCTGCTGGAGCGCATCGAGGCCCTGGACTATGTCGATTATATCGAGGAAATGCGCCTGTATACCCATGGCGCCACCGGGACCGACGGTGTGGACTATAACGAGATCCGGCCCGGGACGCCGGATACCATCCTCGTGTCCGCGGTCGCCCATCGCCTCCGGGCGGTCTGACGCCGGCCGCGCTGTTTTGCCGCCGGAGGGCATTATCATCAGCAAACAGGTCCGATCACCATGCCGACCATGACCATAGCAAGAAAGAGGGGTACCGAGCCAGCACTCGATCAGCAGCAACTGTACGCCATCGGTCTGGCCCACGTGCAGCGGCTGAGCCGAAGGGTGTGGACCGATTACAACCTGCACGATCCCGGCGTCACCATCCTCGAGCTGCTCTGCTACGGACTGACCGACCTCGCCTACCGCACCTCCCTGCCGATCGCCGATCTGCTGACCGCGCCGGGCGACAACGGCGCCGAGGGGGCGGCCCGATTCGTCACCGCCCGCCGCATCCTGCCCAATCGGCCCCTGACCGAACTCGATTACCGCAAACTGCTCATCGATCTTCCCGGAGTGCGCAATGCCTGGCTGGCTCCGGTCGGCCCCACCTATTACGCCGACACGGTGACCGGCCAGCTCCTCCACGTTGATCCCGGCGGGACCGGGATCGAGCCGGTCCGGCCGGCGGGTCTGTACGAGGTGCTGATCGACTACGATTCGACCCGGCCGGCCGATC
>JAUWAH010000388.1 GCA_030602145.1 Desulfobulbus sp. | reverse complement strand
TGCTTGACGAGCACCGAGACGAAGCGGTGTTCGATCAGGACCAGGCGCAGGTTGTCCGCCGTCACGGGGTGCAGATCCGGGCCCACCGCCAGCCAACGGCTGGTACGGTTTGCCCCCTTGGGCACCCCGTCGAGGCTGTCGTCGCTGCCGACGCCGACCAGGTAGGGCGCGACCGACACCAGCACCTCCTCCTCGGCGACCACGTTGCGGCCGCCCTCGGCTTCGTAGACCCGCGCGGTCAGCCGAAGGCGGAAGGCCGACCGGGCAAAGCGTTCCAGGTCTGGGGCCAGCACAGCCTCGCCGGCGGCCGAAGTGGTGGTCTCGGCCAGGTCTTCGCCGACCCCCTCCTTGAGCACGCTATCGAGATGGAAGCGCAGGCCCGGATACTGGGTGAAGCTGGGCAGGGCAGGGGCAAGCTCCATCCGGCCGGTGACCCGCCGGTCGCTGGCGTCGGCGCCGAACAGGTGCCGGGCCTTGACCAGGGGACGAATTGCCTCGGGCCGGGCCCAGCCGACGGTAGGGGCGTCGGTCAAGCGGAGATCGACCTTCATCCGGTCCGGCTCGAATTCGCGGACCCTGAATTCGGTGAAGCCAAGGAGAGCGGCGCGGCGGCTGTTCTTGACCAGATAGACCGAAACCCCGTAGGTGCCGGTGGGCGCCGTCTGGCCGACGCTGAAGTCGATGCTGTCCAGGCCGGTCTGCGGACAGGGGCGGCGCTGGTTCCAGGCGGTCAGGCCGCGCGGATCGGTGATCTCGATCTCCACCGGCATGCCCTCGATGCGTGGGGACCAGTCGGCGGCGCGGAGAATGAGGGCGATATGGGCGGTCTCGCCCGGCCGGTAGAGGCCGCGATCGGTGAACAGGGCGGCGGAGATCTCGTCGGGGCTGCGTTCGTTGACCGCGCCGCCGATGTCGAACCGGCTGAAATCGACCTGATGCTCGCCGCGTCCCAGGGGCAGGAAGGAGAGATCCTCGCCCAGGGAGGCGGTGAGCATGATGGGGTGCTTTTCGCGTCGCAGTTCGTGCATCTGGGGGAAGCGGGCATGCCCCGAAGCGTCGGTGCGGGCCTCGGCCACGGGCAGGCCGTTGCGGCCGAGCACCTCGACCTTGGCACCGGCAACCGGCGTCCCGGTGGCGATGGATTGGACAAAGACCTCCTGACCTCCGTCCAGGGTGCGCTTGCTGATCAACCCCAGGTCGGTGACCAGGATGAAGCGGCGGTCGCCATGCTCCGGTCTCTGCAGATAATCGCTATAGGAGCGATGGGGTTGGGCGGGGTCAAAGGGCGTCAACCGTAAGACGAAGACCCCGCGCCGACCGCCGCCGGCAGTGAGGTAGCTGTGCAGGTCGATGCTGTCGTAGAGCGGCTTGGCGGGATCGAGGGGCGGGAAGGTCCGCACGTATTCCTGCCGCTCCACCAGCCGGTCGAACTGCTCGCCATATACCGAGGGTTGGGCGAACCGGTCATAATTCTGATCAATGATCTGGTGCAACTGGCCGGGGAGCAACCGGGCGATCTCCACCTTCATTCCCACCATCCCCTGGGCCATGAAGCCGATCCGCTGCTCGCCGTTGAGGCTCAGCAGGGCGCCGTCGCCGAGCAGTCTGAGCACCTTGGGATACTCGCCGGTGGGGATCAGGACGGTGGTCTCCTTCTTGGCCACATACCCGCCCACCGCCTCGACTTCGGCATCGATGCGCACGAACAGCTGCCTCTTGACCGGCACGCGCAGGGCGAAACTGTGCTGGCTGTTCAGGGGCTCGGCGCCGGGGATCTGCCGCAACTCCACGGTCTGCGACCGCTGCAGGTCGGCTTCGGCCAGCCGACCGATATCCCAGCCGTCTTCCTTTTCCGGCAGCAGCCAGGCGCGCACATGGCGACCGATGACCTCGTCGGCCACCGCAAAGGAACTCTCGAACAAGAGCACCTGTTCCGGCTCGCCCTGCTGGTTGGCGATGTACCGCAGGGTCGGGTTGGTGAAGGTCAACTGGGAGCGGCCGGGCACGACGATCTTTTGTTCGACCGGTGTGGTGGTGCGGCCACCCCCCTTGGCGGAGCCGATGCCTTCCGCAAGGGTGAGGATGGCCGGGACCGGCTCCAGGGGCATGGCCAGAGGCGCGGAATGGATATGGGCATGGAGACCGTCCTTGTCGACGGTCAGGGTCCAGGGCTCCTTGCCCCGGTCGCGGAAGGCCAGTCCTTCCCCGAGGCTGAGACGAACGGCCGGTCGCAGGCTGCGTTCGTCCACCGGGTGGGAAAAGTCGACGGTGGCCACGATTTTTTTCAGATTGGGGTCGCCCGGATCCTGATGGAATTCGCTGGCGGCGAAGCGGGCGATGAAGGGCGCGGTGGAAAAGGTGGTTTGATACCTGTTCAGGAGGACATCGGCAGCAAACAGATCCCGTTTGGCAAAGGCCAGGGTGAAAGATCCGCCCACCGGCCAGTCGGCTGCGGGGGTGAACTCCAGGGTGCGATCGTCGAGCCATCGCCAGCCTCCGGCATGGGCGGGCTCCAGACGCAGACCGGCCACCACCGGTTTGCCGATCAGCGTCAGGGGGGCGACCGATTCGGCGAAGCGGACGCGCAGGGGGCTGATCACCGGAGGCGTCTTGTCGTACTCGGTCCGGGCCGGCGGTTCGACCCGGTAGTCGACGGTGTGGGGCTGGGGCCGATGGCTGTACCACTGATAGCCGTACCAGCCGCCGCCCCCTCCGGCCGCCAGGACAACCAGCAGGGCAACTCCGGTCAGGGGCCTTCGGGCCAGCCAGACGAGCCAGGCGGGCGGCTGCCAGGCAAGACGGCCGAACAGACCGGTCAGCAGGGCAATAAACAGACGAAACAGTGGGGCAAGGGGAGCAAAAAGGGAGGCAATCTTCATGGCACCACCTGGATGGAGGGAGGCTTGGGGCGCAGCGGCGCGGCCATCGACAACCGGTGCCGAATTCGGAAGGCGAGCACCCCCGGTCGGAGCAACGGTCCTGCCTGGCGGATGGAAAGATCGGCGTTACCGGCGTCGTGGCGGATAATACCACCAGCTGGCCACCACAGCCAGCCCGAACAGGGTGTAGACAAGGATGAAAACCCAGGCCGGTGCATCCCAATAGAGGAGGGTTTGCAGCCAGTGGCCAATGAAGCTGCCGCTGTAGGTGGCGGCTCCGGCCTGCTCGCGCAGCCACATCTCCAGCGTGGTCAGCGGGCAGAGCCGGCCTAGCCAGGCCTGGCCGGCGATGACCACAATCGCCGCCAGATGGACGAGCCGAAACCGCAGGCCGTTG
>JAUWAH010000261.1 GCA_030602145.1 Desulfobulbus sp. | reverse complement strand
CATGGAAGACCGCCACAAAATGGCTGAGGCCGGCGTCCTGATCGTAGATGGCACCGATATTGAGGATTTGCGGATACATCTCCCCATTCTTCCGTTGGTTCCAGATTTCACCCGACCAGCGGCCGGTGGCCAGGAGGGTCTGCCACAGCTTGCCATAAAAGGTTTGGTCATGGCGTCCAGACTGGAGCAGGCGGCAGTTGCGCCCGATGGCCTCCTCGGGCGCATAGCCGGTGATCTCTGAAAAGGCCCGATTGACGGTGAGAATGGTGGCATCCGGGTCAGTGATCATGATCCCTTCCCGGGCATGTTCGACCGCCTTGCGGTAGAGGCTCAGTTGGTGCTCGGTCTGCAACCGCTCATCCATTTCGGCCAAAATCCGTTGGTTCGACTGCCGCAGCCAGGCCAGGTAGCCGTTGACGTGGCGGCCGACCAGGCCGATCTCCCCCGGTGCATCCTCCTCGGCGCACACCGTGACCCTGCCCTCGGTGGCCAGCCGCATCTGCTCGGTCAGCCGGGAGAGAGGATTGGTGATCATGGAGCCCAGATAGAGACTCAGGGAAACGATCAGGATCAGGGTGGCGACGACGATCAGGCAGATGATCCAGCCGAGTGCGGTCAGCGGCGCGAACAATTCCTCCTCGTCGGCGGTTGAGGCGACAATCCAGCCCAGGGAATCAATGGTATCGAAAAACACCATTTTCCGGCGGTTCTCTCCGCTTGCCGCCCCGGGCCAATCATAGGAAAAATGGCCTTTTTTCTTCTCGATGAGCCGGTCGAAGATCTGCCTGGCGGTGGCGTCGGTGGTGGCGATAGTGCCCCGCATCCAGGGATGGAGGATGATGTCGCCATTGGTGGCGACGATAAAAGCGTAGCCGGTTTGACCGAATCGATGCGATTGCAGGCCGAGGCGAAGATCGTTGGCCAAATACGACATCTCGCGCCGCTCGCAGGACACCGACACGATCCAGTCCCACGGCTCGAAGGTGAGCATGAACAACGCTCTTGGACGGATCTCCTCTTCGCCGGGATTGCTCCAATCTCCTTCCAGATAACCCTGCTTAAGGGATATCTGTCTGTCGACAATCCACTGGTCGGACAGATCCATGCCAATCAGGACCGGATCGGCATGCGCCTGTACAAGTCCCCGGCTTGAAAGGGCCAAGATGCCACCCTGCGCCCCGACCTTGTGTTGACGGAGCATTTCCCTGCCTCTTTCGATGGCTACAGTCCTGGGCAGCAGGCCGGACCGGACCTGATTCTCCAGTCCCTGGAGCAGATCGACGTGGACCTTGGCGATGCTTTCAAGATGGGTACGGAGGGCAACGGCCGCGCCATGTTCCACGGCATCCTTGACCGAGGTGTTTGAAATCGCCAACTTTTCCACCATATTCTGGCGGACCTTGCCGGCAACGAACAGGTGGATGACCACCCCGGAAAGGATCAGCACAACGGCGACCGCCACGGCGAAATGACCGAGAATATGATATTTGATGGGCAGGCGCCGCGGCAGCATGGTTCAGCACTTCCTCCCGGTCAACGGTCAGGAACCCGGCGTGCCGAGCCGGAGAATCGTCGACCTGTTGATTAGAATAGTGCCCCTGTTCCGATTCAATGCCTGAAACGAGAACGTGAGGTCGGTCTGCAACGTGCCGCCGTGGCAGCGGATCGGTGTGGTCGAGAAAAAACAGGGAGGCCCGTCGGTCCATCGGCATGCCAACACGGTGGGCATGCGGCGGCGGCGCGGAAAAGAACTACGGCGACCGGATCGGTTGCTGTCATGCTGTTTCTTTCCATGATGCGGGGATTAGTGTCCCGACAGGGACAATCCGGGTCACTTTGACCAGGTTATCCCTTTAATGAGGCAGGAAACGTGCCTGTCAGGCAATACCCTATCAGATCAACTGGTTGGGCAGCCGGGAAGGTTACAATCTGTCCGGATTCGGACAATGATGGCCGTCTGCGGACAGAAGCCGGGTGGGCTCAATAGAACAGCTTGCGGGAAGCCTTGAGCAGGCGGGCGGCGGCGGATTTGTTGCCGCCGCTCTGCTCCAGGGCCCAGGCGAGCAGGCGCTCCTGCACGGCATCGAAGGAGAAGGTGTCCCGGGGGAAGTCGAAACGGAGGCGCACAACATCGTCGGCAACGGTGGTTGGCACCGCCCCCGGTCGTCCGAGGAGAAGATGTTCGGGCCGAATCGGTCCCCCCTTGCTGATGATGACTGCATATTCGAGGCAGTTACATAACTCGCGCACGTTGCCTGGCCAGTGGTGGTGTATCAGGGTGTCAAGGGCGTCGGCGGTGAGTTGCAGCCCTGGCGCATGCCGATCGACCGGCAAGGATGCCAGCAGTTGATCAACCAGACAGGGTATATCCTCCTTGCGCTCACGCAGGGGCGGCAGGGTAAGGGGAAAGACATTGAGTCGATAGTAGAGGTCGGTGCGAAACAGACCCTGATCGGTCAGCTCAAGCAGATCGCGGTGGGTGGCGACGATGATGCGGAAATCGGCGATCTGGGCGGTGTCGGATCCCACGCTTTCAAAGACGCGCTCTTCCAGCACCCGTAGCAGTTTAGCCTGAAGGGACAATGGCATATCGCCGATCTCGTCGAGGAAGAGGGTTCCTCCCAGGGCAAGACGGCATTTGCCCTCCCTGGCGCTGTCGGCGCCGGTGAACGCCCCCTTGACATGACCAAACAGCACGCTTTCCAAAAACGGTTCGGGGATGGCGGCACAGTTCACCGGCACGAAGGTGGCGGGCTCGCACCCGGAAGCCACATGGATGGCACGGGCCAGAACCTCCTTGCCGGTGCCGGACTCGCCGTACAACGTCACCGTGGTCCGCGGAAAGCCAGCCACCTGGCGAGCGCCGTTGAGGACCGCCCCCATGGCCGGCACCAGGGAGGTGATGTGCTCAAAGCTGTACTGCTGGTTGAACAGATCCTCCATCTGACTGCAACGCTGCCGCAACCGGGCGTTTTCCAGATTCTTTGCCACCGTAAGGAGCAGACTGTCGCGGTGGACCGGTTTGAGCAGGTAATCGGCGGCCCCTTCCTTCATGGCGGCGACCGCCGTTTCGATGGACCCATGGGCGGTGAGCACCAAAAAGGGCATGTGGGGCGCCCACCGCTGGACTTCGCGCAACAGGGCGATGCCGTCCATGCCCGGCATGATCAGGTCCGAAAGCACCAGATCGATGGTTTCGCCTTTTAAAAGGTGTAGCGCCTCTTCGCCGCAGGCGGCGCTGCGGGTCGCATGGCCGCCGCTTGCCAGGTGCGTTTCAAGCAGGAAGCGGAAGCTCTTTTTGTCGTCGACAATCAGTATGGTGGCCATGGCGTGCGTGGACCTGTCATTGTCTCATGGTGGCGATGAGCAGTGTGCATTGATCGTGCAGTTCGTGTATCAACCGGCGCAACTCGTCGGTCATCGCGCCGGCGGCATCGCGCTGCAATCGTTCGGCCAGAGCGGCCGGTTGCTTGTCCCGCAGAGCGGCGCACAAACCGTTGAGGGTGTGAGCCGTTGCCACCAGGAGCACTCGATCCTCCCCGGCGACCGCCTGCTCGATCCGCACCATGGTTTCCTCGATGTCCTCGGCCAGCAACCGCATATAATCAGCTATGTTGCGGGGATCATGGACCATGCCGGCAAGGACCCGATCGTCGAGGAGGCCGCAGGGGATGGCCGTCGGCACCACCGATCTTATCGATTCGCTCCGCTGGCAGCTCTGGTGAAGGGTAGTAGCCAGCAGGTCCGGGTCAACCGGCTTGAACAGTACCGCCTGCATGCCGGCGTCCAGACAGTCCTGCCGGATCGATGGTGCCGTGTCGGCGGTGTAGGCAATGACCGGCGTGACGGCAAGTTTCGACAACCCTTCGAGCTGCCGCAGACGGCGGGTCAACTCGAAGCCATCAATGTGTGGCATGCGGATATCGAGGATGAGGCAATCGACCCGAGTCCTGTCGAGCAGGTCAAGAGCCTCCATGGCGCCGACAGCCTCGATGACCCGATGCCCCCATCCCTCGAGGGTTTCGCGGAGCAATCTTCGGTTGGAGCCGGTATCTTCCACCACCAGGACGACCAGCGGACCTGTCGATACAGGTTGCTGCTTCTCGTCCGGCAGCGGCTCGGCTGAACCGAAGGGAAGTTCGACGGTGAAACAACTGCCCCTGCCGACCTCGCTGCTGACCGCGATGCGGCCGTGCATCAGGTCGACCAGGCGACGGACGATGGCCAATCCCAGGCCGCTGCCGCCATGGATGCGATCGGTCCCCGTATTGAGCTGGCGGAACGGTTCGAACATTATGGGCAAATCGGCCGCCTCGATGCCGCAGCCGGTATCCCGGACCTGGAGGCGGACCCACCCGCCGCCTTGACGATCTTCCGGGTTCAACGAATCGACCACCACGACGATCTCGCCCTGTTCGGTGAACTTGACGGCATTGGCAAGCAAATTGGATCCGATCTGGCGAAAGCGGATGGGATCGCCGTGCACCCAAACCGGTAATCCCGGTTTCTTGACGACCCGGAAGGCCAAGTGTTTGGCGGCCGCCAGCGGCGCGTACTGTTTGTCGAGGAGATCAACGGCTTCGGGCAGGTTGAAGACCACGGGGTCAAGACGCAGTTCGCCT